>JAHFBD010000195.1 GCA_023250175.1 Candidatus Melainabacteria bacterium | reverse complement strand
ATAGTTGAACAAGTGGGATTGAGAGATCATACTTACTCCCAAAGACTAAGTGTATAAAGAAGTCAGAAAAAAAATAAATTGAAACTACTAATGGTGTAGCTAATACCACCATGTATTTTAGAAGTATTGTGAATGCCTTTTGAGGATTGAGTGATGAAGCTGGAGAATTGTCCTCTAGTATTCTGTACATTGTAGGTATTAAAGCAAACTTGACTTGATTTGGAAGTAAATTGGCTATTCTTGTACATCTAACAGCAGCACTGTAAATCCCGACAGAATGAAGATCATTAAAAAATGAAAGAAGTACGGTACTTATCTTTGAGTAGATATTTAAAAAGAAGTCACTGAAGCTAAATATGATTGAATCCTTGAGAAACTCTTTTATTAAAGCAATTTGTAGTTTTGGTTTTAAAATTAAGATCGTATTTATTAATGAAATAATAAAGGTTACAAGACTTAGAATTGCATTTGCAATAGCAAGGTTTAGAACTGAACTATTTATTGATAAAGCAATTATTGTTATTATCAGATTAATGATAGTTCTTAGTACTCTGAAAAAGGCGATAAGTTTAAAATTTCCAAGTATTCTTCTTATACTGCTAAAGACAGTTCCATAAGAATCGAGGATAAGGCTTATTGCAAATAGTTCAAGAATTATGAGGTCTGTTCCTTTGTATTTAGCAAGATATCCTATCCCGGTTAAAAGAAGAAGCGTAGGAATGATCAGAATACTTTTTAAGAATAATGCAGTACCAAAACTTGTTTGAGCTTTATCAGAATCAGTTGAACCAAATCTTAAGAGACTTTTATTTAACCCAAAATCGCTTAAAAATTGAAATAAGCCAACAAATGATAAGATTGCTGAATAAAGTCCAAAGTTTTCAACACCAAGTTTTCTGGCTATAAAACCTACAGTTATTACATTAATTCCTAAAGTTGTTATTGAACTTGTTAATAAATAAAAAATGCCAAGTGTTAATTTTCTGGATAAAGATTCTTTATTCTGCATAAGATCATAGACAAAACTAATAATTTATTAGTTATTTTGCCTAGGTCTTATCTTATTGTTCTTTTTATGAATTATCAACTAATATTATTTGATTTATAACAAGATTACTGAGCTCAACGTCGGACATATTTTTAAAAGTTGCCCACATAGATCGAATCCACTGAATTTGAAAATAATCCTGGCTATAATTAAGATATTTAGTTAGAAAGTCATTAACGTTTGGGTACTTTCTATAGTAGTAAACTGCTGTTACTATATCAGCAGTGCATAAAGGGGTTATTTGAGCTACATCATTCTGAGCAATGGTTTTACAAAGATCTACAAATCGAATAATTAGCTCTTGTGTATTAGTTATTGCTGTAGTCTCTTCTATTGGTAAGTTATTTTCCATACAAACTGCTTTCTATTTATATAAGGATAATTAATACAAAATATTGACAATGACTTTTATGCTATATGTATAAATACTCCAAAAGTAATAATTAAATGTTTTTAATATGATTTGTTATCACCCTCTAGTTAATTAGATAGAATGTTTGCTACTACCTAGCTAGTGTAATATTTCTAAGTAAATAAATTATAAGGTAAGATTTTATCCGATTTATTCGGTAAAATCGTAATGTATTATAAATGACAGATTGGAAGCACTCTGGAAAACCGGTTTTGGGAGCATAGCGAAAAAACCGGCGGCAGGTAGAAACGAATGTTTTTATATGAAAAGTACAATAATAAAGCCAATTATTATTATAGGTTGCCCTCGCTCAGGTACTAGCTTATTATTTACTTTATTAAGTGCAAGTAAGCATTTGTGGTCTTTGTATCGTGAGAGTAATTTAATCTGGAGTGATTATTATAAATTTAAAGGAAAGCACTTTAATAATGAATCTTTAGCGGATTCTGACTTAGATGAGACTTCAAAATCTTTTATACTAAGAGAGTTTCATAAATATGCTTTGAACAATCAATACATTGGCTACTTTACACGAGATCATTTAATTAAGCATAGTGTGTTTAATAAATTGGTTGGGGCAGTTACTGATTGTAATCTTCTTTATAAGAGCTTATTCCTAAAAGAATATAGAATAGTTGAAAAAACCCCTAAAAATTGTTTTAGAATCTCTTTTATAAATAAGTTATTTGAGGATTGTAAGTTTATTTTTATAAAACGAGATGGCAGGTCAAATATAAATTCATTAATCGAAGGATGGAGAGTTCCAAATAAATATATAAGAAGACAAGAACTTGACAGACCATTAAATATCAAGGGCTATGAAGGGACTTATTGGAAGTATGTTTTGCCACCTAATTGGGAAAACTATGTAAATAAGTCACTGGAAGAAGTCTGCGCATTTCAATGGGTTAGTTCAAATAGAGCAGCCCTAGAAGGGTTAAGTAAAATTGATAATTCCAGGAAGTATACCCTTGCATATGAAGATTTGGCTGAAAATACTTATGATGTGATGAAAAATCTTTGTGAATATGTAGAGATCCCTTTTTCTGGTGAAGTGGAGCAATTGTCAGTTAAGCCACCACTGGTTAATTTTGTAACTAAGCCAGAAAAAGACAAATGGAAAAAAAATATAAATCTTATACAAAACATCTACCCGGTTATAGATCCTATGATGAAAGAATTAAATTACACTTTGAGTTTCTGATAATAAATTATTGCTTGTAAATTTGATATAGTACATTTAAACCAATATATAAATATAGCAAAACAGCTTAACTACAATTTAATTATGCAGGTTTATAGTTTTATTAGATATTTAAAATAGAGTATTTAAAAAGGAGGCATTAGTCTGAAAACGAATTAACCAGGGTGGTATGTTTGTTGGAAGGTTAATAAATAATTATGGGTGAAATTAATATGAATATGATTGGTAGCGGTACTGCTGGAACTGTTCCTGGTGACAATAGTGTTGGTTTTGGTGGTGTATCTGGTGATGGTGGTGAAATGGATGGTGTTAATTCTGGCGAAGGAGATGAAGCTCAGTTTTCTCAGCTAACAGATCAAATGAGTAATCTTCAGTCTGATTTTAATCAATTTAATGGTACTCAAGGCTCATCTCCAACAAGTCCTCAAAGTCCTATAAAATCAGAATCTAATAATAACTCAAATCAGTCAACAAATTCTCTTATGCAGTTGTTATTAGCTTTGTTAAAGGCTTTAGGACAAAATAACAAAGGGCAATCTCCTCCTGCTGTATCAATGCCACAACAAGGAAACGAGCAAGGAAATGGTTCGCAAAATATTCTTGAGTTATTAAAACAATTATTGGCAGCATTAAGTGCGAATAATAATTCTGGTAATAATAGTGGTAATAATGCAAATCAAGGCAATGTCTCGAGTAACAATGTAAATCCTGCTTCTGATAGTGTTAATTCAAATCCAGAGGAATTAGGAGTTGGTGAAGATGCTAGTGTACCTAATCTTTCTGATACAGGAGAAGGATTTAATTCTGGGCTTGATTCTGGTGGATTTGGAGAGCCTGGTGGTGGATTGGATGCAGGATCTACAATTCCACAGGCTCAACCTGAAATGGTTAATGTTTAATCATTTCAGGATTCAATGATGTCTTCAGTTGCCTTTGTCTAATATATTCATAAAGCAATATTCCAAAGGCAACTGAAACATTTAATGAGTCAACCTTCTCGCTAATTGGAATATTAATTAAAAAATCACAATTTTTTTTAATTAGTGGTCCTAATCCCTCATGCTCATTTCCTATTACAAATGCTATTTGATCCGGTAAATCTATTTTAAATAAAGATTCTGAGGAAGGGGTGATGTCAGTTCCTACAATCCAGAAGTTGTTTTTCTTTAATTCGTTTATTACATTTATGCAGTTAGATGCTCTAGCAAACTTAGCATGAAATATACTCCCAGCACTGGTTTTGATAGTGGTGGAATTTACTCCTGTACTTTTTCTTCCGGTAAGAATAATTCCTTTCCCATCTAAGGCAATAAAAGTTCTAACTATAGCTCCTAAGTTATGAGTATCTTCAATTTCATTGGCGACTAAAATAACTTTGTTTGTTGTTGTTGAAATATCGCTAATGATTTCTTTAACAGTGTAATATTTCGTTGGTGAAGTGCTTAAAACTAATCCTTGATGATTTTGATTTCTTGTTAAGCTGTTTAATTTGTTTGATGGGACTATGTGAAATGGAATCTTATTTAATTTTGCATGCGATATAATTAGTCCCTTGGTTTCTTGATCTTTTAAAGATTCACTTATCCAGATTTTGTTTATTTGAACTGAATTATTTTTAATAACTTCAAGAACAGGATTTTTCCCGAAAATAATTCCGAATGTTGTTGTTTCTGATTCATCGTTAGTGTGCAAATCTATGGTCCTTTTTGTTTGT
>JAHFBD010000194.1:977-4385 GCA_023250175.1 Candidatus Melainabacteria bacterium | reverse complement strand
TATTTGTTACTACTTGTGTTTTTTTATACCCAAGGTTTACAAGTCTGTGTGCTAATTCTATCGGTTCTATTATTGTATTTAAGTCAATTTGAAAAGAGTGTTTTATTAAGTCTTCTTTATTCCATAATTTATCCAATAAACATTTTGCTGTACTGATGATTAAACACGAAGATTGAGATTGTAGTGGTGAGAAGTCTAATAAGCGAAGAAGAGTTTTTGTTTGATGAGATATTACATCTACATCGCTTGATATTTGATCATAAGGTGATACTTCTTGTGAGCAAAAATATAATACTGGCAGGGTCGTTAAATTTGAAATTTCATGATAAAGATTTAGAGCTGAATTAATATCACTTGCTAGATAAATAATTGGTCTTTTAAGTGAATGTACTAATGATGTAAGGAAAAATCCTTTTGCAGAATCTGTTATTCCGTGAAAATAGAGCTCTTGAGACTTTTGAGTTTTTAATTTAGAGATTATGTTTTGTCCAAGGGGACTATTTGTAAATTCGTTAATTAGGATTTGAACTAACATTTGATTTTATACTCGATAGGTTATTGAATTTAATGGCAGATTACTTTTGAGTAAAAGTAAAACTATCATTTTATCATGCATAAAATGTGCTATGTCTTAATTTTTTAAGATAGTGGTGAATTCTTGCACAATCTTTTTCTCTGCATTTCAAGTAAAACAGTATATGTGGGTAAAATATAAAGAGTTTCTTCTCTATTAATTGATTTAATGGCTTCATTTAATGCGTCTTTAATTTTTTCATTTGCCTTGATCTGATTTATACTGACATCTGCATATTTTAATCTTAAAGCTATATCAGATGCTCTTTTTCCAGAGACAAAAATTTCTTTTTTATGATTTGCTAATAAATCAAAACGAGCATCCCATAACCACGAAACATCTCGACCATCTGCATAGTTATCATTGATAGCTATTAGAAATCTTGAATTGGGAATATTAATTAATGTTTTTAAAACCTCTGTTGTTCCTGTTGGGTTTTTAATCAAATATATCCAGGCTGTTTTATTGTTTGTGGTTATTTTTTCACCTCTGCCAAATATTGTGGAATAGGTTTGTAATCCTTTTTGTATCTGAACATTTGTTACGTTTGTAATACTTTTTGCAATTGCAATTGCACATGCTGCATTATAAAGATTAAAAACTCCAATCATGGGTAGGAAAAAATTGTTTTTATTGCTAGTAAATGATAAACCAATAATGTCAAAATTAAGAATCAAATGATCTGATTTTAGGTTTGTTATTAAATAATCAACAAAAGGTTTTTCTAAATTACAATTTGTACATTTATAGTTACCAAGATGAGCCAGGAATTTATTTGTAAAATTTAAATCATTTTTACAGCTTGGGCATTTTGTTAGCTCTTCTGGAGCTGATAAATAGTTGTTTGAGTTATTGTCTGCATTTGAATTAACCTCTAGACCGTAATATAGCTTCTTTTGTATGTTCTTAGATTGTAGGAAGGCTACTCTACAATCGTCAGCATTTAGTATTAAGGTGCAATCTTTTGTGTTGTTTATTCCTTTTTCAATTAATTTTATGGTGGTATCAAGCTCACCAAATCGGTCTAGCTGATCTCTGAAAAAATTAGTGATAGCGATTATATGTGGGTTAATGTGGGAGGTTAAATGTTGAAGTGTAGCCTCATCCACTTCAAAAATAATAAAATCAGATTCTAGTTTTCCAAACAACGATGAATGGTGGCATAAAGTAGTAGCAATTCCGGATAGTAAGTTAGCACCAGATTTGTTATATATGACTTTAGCGCCTGTAGTTTTTAAGATATTTACAAGAAGTCCACAGGTTGTACTTTTTCCATTTGTACCACTAACCAAAATTACTTTGCAATTATCCTTAAATCTAAAATTGGCTATTAGATCTTTTTTTATTTTTAATACAACTTTTCCTGGAAAGTTTGATGCTTGTCCTATATGTAAAAACGAAATCAGGAAACCAATAAACTTAGCTATCCAAAGAGAGAAAAAAAATACAAACTTATACATTCTTTAGGACTTCTTGTTTCTCAGTACTCTTTATCCTGGTGGCCATTTATGAAACCTTCCACCGAGCACATGAACATGTATATGATATACTGTTTGTCCCCCATTATCACCAGTATTTATAACAGTTCTAAATCCATCTGTTAATCCATGTTTTAAAGCAACCTCTTTAGCTGTTAATAAAAGATTTCCTAGCAACTCTTTATCATTAACCTCAATAAGGTTTTTGTAATGTTTCTTTGGTATTACAAGTATGTGGGTTGGGCTAGCAGGCTTTATATCATTAAATGCAATACAATCATCATTCTCAAAAATGATTTTTGATGGTATTTCTTTTTTTACTATTTTGCAGAAAATGCAGTCTTCACTTGAATTACTCATGAGTAAAGTATAATCTAAATATAAAGGTTATGTAATTGATGCGTGACAATTTAACATTAAATAAGATATCAGAAGAAATAAAGAACTGTAAAAAGTCTTGTAAAAGCTTAGTCTTATCACATCAAAATCCTGATGGGGATACATTAGGTTCAATGCTTGCATTAGGTTCCATACTTAAAGAATTAGGACATGTTGTTGATTTTGTGATTGCGGATCCGGTGCCTGAAATTTATCAGTTTCTTCCATTTGCAAGTTTAGTAAAACTACCTAGTGATAGTACTTTACAAGGTACATATGATTTTGCTTTTTCATTAGATTGTGGTTCTGCTAAACGATTAGGACAGGCATTAGTGCTTTGGAATAATGCTTCTAATACGATAAATATTGATCATCATATATCAAATGAAAAATTTGCAAAGATAAATTGGATTGAACCAAATGCTGTAAGTACAGGACAATTAATTTGGTGGCTTACCCAAAATATAAATTTTAAAGTTACAAAAGAAATAGCTACTTTGCTTTATACAACACTATTAACTGATACAGGATGTTTTTCTAATTCAAGTACCAATGCTGAAGCTTTTTTATGGGGGGCTGAGCTTATAAATTCAGGGGCAGATTATGGAAATGTCTATCGTAAGGTCTTTTTAGAAAAACCTTTTAAATCTATTAAAACATTTGGTTCTGCACTGAGCAATGTTACTCTTTTGGAGAATGGAAAACTAATATGGACTTATATTAATCAAGATGTTATGAAAAAAATGTCGGCTACTGGAGAAGATACAGAAGATGTTGTGGATTATATGATGAGGACTAAAGGGGTTCAAATAGGTGTATTTTTTAGAGAAGATTTAAATGAGACTAAAGTAAGCTTAAGATCAAATACACAGATTGATGTTAGTAAAATTGCTGTAACTTTTGGTGGTGGTGGTCATAAAAAAGCTGCTGGGATTAATATTAAATCTCCATTTGTAGAAGTTAAAGATTTGGTCTTAA
>JAHFBD010000194.1:0-967 GCA_023250175.1 Candidatus Melainabacteria bacterium | reverse complement strand
GTCTATGGTGAATATACTAGAAACTAATAAAACATCAATAATAATAGCAGCAGCAGGAGAAGCTTCCAGACTGCAACAATCATTGTCAAAGCAGTTTATTATGCTTGATGGCAAACCCTTATTAATTCATTGTATTGAAAAATTTTCTATGCTTGAAAATATTATTGAAATAGTTGTTATAACAAATGAAATTCCTTTAACAAATAAGTTGTTAGATGATTATCTGCCAAAAGATTTAATAAAAAAAATAAAAATTGTTTTAGGAGGTAAGCTTAGGAAAGATTCTGTCTATAATGGCTTTCTTCAGTTATTGTTACCCACAGATTTAGTTTTAATTCATGATGTGGCTAGACCTTTATTTAAACTAAATGATGTGAAGAAATGTATTAAGGCTGCAGCTTTGACTGGTGCAGCAGTATTAGCCGTGCCCGTGGTGGATACCCTTAAAAAAGGGAAATTTGATAAAGACGTGTTACTTGTAGAAGAAACTATAAATAGAGAAAATTTGTATATAATTCAAACCCCACAAATTATTAGATATGAATTGTTGTCTGGGGCATATAAAATGTTTACAAGCTTAAATAACTCACAAATTAATTTTACTGATGAGGCTAAACTTATAGAACTTTTTGGAAAACCTGTTAATCTAGTTATAGGAAGTAAGAAAAATATAAAAATTACATATCCGGAAGATTTAGAAATTGCAGAAGCAATTTTCAATGAAGAAAAAAATCTAAAGATAGAAAGGAAAGTTCTGACAGCTGACAGAACTAATAACTAAAATGTCTGAATTGATAAAAATAACAGTACCAGCATCAACAGCTAATTTAGGACCAGGTTTTGATACTTTGTCCCTGGCGTTAGATTGGCATAATGAATTTACTTTTAAACCTACTAAAGAAGGATTAAAAATTAGTCAAAATAGCCCGAACAAACTTCCAGAGGATAGTACAAACCTTGTTTATAA
>JAHFBD010000193.1 GCA_023250175.1 Candidatus Melainabacteria bacterium | reverse complement strand
AAGAACATCAAGTTTTAGTTTACTTACAGAAGTTAGCGTTCAAAATAGCATTGCCGCTGCTGGTCAGCTTGGAACAGACGAACAAAGAAAAGTATTAGAAGAAGTAACAGCTGCTTTTGGATTAACAGAACCTGGTTCTGGATCAGATGCTTTAGGAAGTATGCAAACTTCTGCAAAGTTAAGCCCTTGTGGAAAAAACTATATATTAAACGGTGAAAAACTATTTATCACAATGACACATAAAGCTGAAGTAATTTATGTGGGAGCAAAGGTCATTGATAATTCAAATCCTACTGGCAAAGTAAAAATGCTGCCTACTGTTTTTATCCTAGAACTTAATCCTCCATTCTCTCTCAGTGATACACCTGAAGAAACAGACAGAAAAAGAACTGAATTAGCAAAGAAAGGGATTAGAATTTCTAAACCATTAATTTTAGATCCTATCCGTGGAACAATGCAGGCTCAGATTACATTTACAGATGCTCAAATCCCAAAGGACAAGATACTTTTAAATGTTGGAGATGGAGCCAAAATTTTATTTGAAAGCTTAAGAAAAGGAAGAGCTGGTTTTGCTGCTTTCTGTTCTCAGGAAGCAATAGAATTATTTAATCAAACTCGTTATTATACTGAAAATCGTAATTTAAACATGTTTAAGATTTATAGCAAGGAAGGTCGATTAATTGACAATCCATTTGTCCAGGTAAAACATATAGCCCCAATGGCCTGTAAAGCTGTTGGATTAGAAGCAGAAGCAAATATGGTTAATGCTTTAATTAGTGAGTATGGAGAAAATGAAAATATAATTGCAGAATCAGCAAAAATAAAATCTACAGCAAGCACAGCACTTGTAGATATAGCTAGAACTGCACACAGATTACATGGTGGAGTGGGTTTCATGAAAGGGCATTTAAATGGTGTGGATCGGAATAAACGAGATTCTGAAGTTACTATACCTGGAGAAGGACACAATGACTTAATGGATCCTTATTCAGCAGGTGTTGCACTTCAAGGTATTAAAAATGATGCTGATATAGTTCAAGGGCATTTAGCTACTTTAGTTAAACGTATTAAGGCTGATGTTTTAGATGTAATCAACGCAGGAAGATATATTTTTGGAAACCCACCTATTAAAACTGAAAATATCAAGACTAAAGAAAAAAGACAATTCAAAGTAGACATTAGAGGCTCTTTAGTACCTGCTATTAGAAGGTTTTTTAATGGGATGACACACTTTGAAGTTGGTCCTTTAAACTTTAAAGATGCTCTCTGGATAAATATAAAAGATAAGATTTTTGCAATGAAAATTGGAATGTTAGGTTTAAAGCATGGAGAAGGCTTGGTTAAAAGACAAATTGAGTTATCCACAATGTCTCACGTTGCTGATGGAATTTTTTCCCTTGTTGCCAAGTATGATGCATTAAGAAGGCTTGAAGGAAAAGAGGACAGTCTATCAAATGCCAAAAGGATAACTTTAGAAAGAGATATTGAACTTACAAAAAGACAAATCAATCTTGATTTAAAACAATTAAAATGGAACAACAAAGAATATGAAAAAGATCAAGCCGTTGTTCAAGCCTGGATTAATCATGATATGGAATCAAAAGCAAAAAATGAGCCCGCCTGGACAAGTACTCCTAATCCTGAGAATTACGAAATTAAAAATTTATATTCCCAACAGTTTTAAACAGTTTGTCTGCAGCATATATGAAAATCACATACTAGCACCTAAAAGAACTGGTAGACGGAAGCCACAAAACAAAAACCCCCTCTTCAGCGAGGGGGTTTTTGCAAGGAGGAGACTGGGATAAGGGAGTTAAACTTACCCCAGGGTGTTACACTGTCAGACCGTCGAGAAACCTTGAAAACTTAGATAAAAGATCTTTAATTACAACATCATCACCATGAGTACTTATTTCGCCATCACTATGTAGCCAGACCATGCCTTCTCTTAAATCACTACTTGACTTTAACCATCCTTGGAATATAATTCCACCAATTTGTCTTTGTTCTATTGAATAGACTGAACCATTATCACTTAATACTGTACTGATCCTGTCACCATTTCCTCTAAGCTCAACATAATGTTTTAAGCTACCGGTTGCATTAAAGAAATATACTATTTCCGTTTTATCTAATCTCATTTCATGACTTGAAGGTAATCCTGTAGCATCTGCTGATATATGATAAAGCTTAGCTCCATTCTTTCTTTCTTCAATTGCTAAAGTCTTTCCTTCTTCATCTTTAGTAAAAACAAACTTTGATCCGTCTTCTGTATTTTTAATCTCAAGCTTATGACCTTCTGTATCTGTTAAAAAAATTGATTGTCCTTTAATATGGCTTAGTTGCGGCACTTCATTTGATAATGCTTCACTTGTTTTTATTGTATTTTCTGTACTTTTTGTTAACTCCATTTGTTTTCTCCTCTTTATAACTCTTCCTTGTAACTACCTTTTGTCCTTGTGCTAATAAAAAGTAAGGTAAAGAGAAATATTGATAGTTCTAAAATAAGATTTATTTTATCTACTCCTTAACATTATTTTAACCACCATATGGGGGACAGCTTTTTAAGCTATTTCTCTATTTGAAACTCATAGTTTCAAGAACATACGGATGTAACCTTTGATTACATCATTAAAATCATAAATCGGCTATAAATATTATGCAAAAAATTATGCCACAATACTTTAAAAACTTACTCGCACTGTTAATTAGTACTTTAATACTAGTATCCATGCCTTCTCTTCAAGCCTCTGCTAAAGAAAATTGGTATCTAATTTACCAGCCATTACAAAGAACAGTAAAAACTATTGGGGTTTATAAAGATTCTCTCTTTATAGGTACCAATAACGGGGTACTTACAAGCAATGATGGACAGAGCTGGAATGACTTTGGTTCAGAACAGCTTGCAAAAGATCCCACGGGCAATTCAACAATAAATTGGATCTATATAAAGGAAGATACTCAGCAGATTTATATAGGAAGTAGTTTTGGTGCTTATTACTCTACCATAGATAAGCCAAATTGGCATAAATTCTTTGAAAACACCAAAACAGAATCAAATGAGGTTAACTCACTTGATATAGAAGGATATTATGCCTACCTGGCTACAAATAATGGTTCTTGGAAATGTAATCTTAAAAATGATACCTGCATAAAATTAAATCAAGGATTAATACCAGACAACATAACTGGAAATTATAAAACATTTCATATTCTTAGACATTTAGATAAGGTACTACTTGCAAGTACAAATGGGATTTACCTTTTGGATAAGACAAAACAAGTATGGAGAAAAATATCCAGCAATATACAATCATTACCAGACGGACAAATAAATGCTAAACACTTATTTATTGATGAAGCAAACGATCTTTGGGTCACCTGTGGAAGCGGGATTTATAAATGGAATGGGTTAACACAAAAAAAACATACAAAGAGAAATCCCATAAAATGGACAAAAAAATCAAATGGGCTTAATGCAAACAATGATGGCTTTCTTGCAGCATTATACATCTCAAACATTAATAACAAACTTTACACTGGGACTGAAAATGGAGTTTATAGTTTTACAAAAACAAATGAAATATGGAAAGATATTACTTCTGGAATAAGAACCTCAAGTGGAAATAAAGCCGTTTATTGGCTTTCATCTTTTAAAGACGAACTATATGCAGCTACAGATGAAGGCTTGTTTATAAAGAGCTCAAAACAAAATCTACAACCCACACCAATAGCTCAAAACCTCCCAGAATTACAAGCCCCTAAGACTTCTTCTAATAAGATAGAATCTCAAACCAATAATAAAGAAGAGGAAATTCTCTTAAAAGGAAAAATCGAAGCCGAGTTTACTAATCTTGAAACCATTGAGCCAAATGTTGTGGAGGTACAAAAACATGCTTTAGAATTTGCATCACTCCCTACAAATAATGATTATAAAAAATACAGACTACAAGCAAGACTAAGGAATATAATCCCAAAGATAGGATTTGATTTAAACTCTACAGACACAGCTCTTGGTTATTATCAATCTGAAAGAGGTATCACTAGCGATATTTCATTAAATAACAAATTTGATTCAAACAAATTAACCAGGTTACAAAATGATGGGAAATTATTCAAACAAGTTTCTATATCATGGAATACAAATGAGCTTTTATATGACAATGAAATTAAAGAAATTTTAAATCTTGTAAGACTTACTACAAACATAAAAGAAAACCTACTAGATGACGTAACAAGAATTTACTACCAGAGACGAAAACTCCAGTTAGATAATTTATTAGCTTTCACAAACAATACAAAGAATAAGCTTCTAAAAGAACTAGAAATTGCAGAGTTAACCGGTCAATTAGATTCACGAACTGGTGGCTGGTTTTCAAGAGAAGTTCAAAAAAGGAAACAGAT
>JAHFBD010000192.1 GCA_023250175.1 Candidatus Melainabacteria bacterium | reverse complement strand
AATTATTAACAAAACATTT
Source organism: Candidatus Melainabacteria bacterium (assembly GCA_023250175.1). Lineage (GTDB taxonomy): Bacteria > Cyanobacteriota > Vampirovibrionia > 2-02-FULL-35-15 > 2-02-FULL-35-15 > JAHFBD01. The sequence goes on along the minus strand of JAHFBD010000192.1, from coordinate 4,391 downwards.
ATTTATTAGAGTTCTTTAGTTTTTACCCATTATCATTTAAGGATAACTAGTTACTACCTAGCTATAATATATAAGACTATAAATAAGCTTTTTGTGTGATTTATTCACCAAAAAGCACCATGTAAGAAAGAGCGAGTTGAGCATTAGTGCGAAACGAGCGGTAGGTAAAAACGACAACTAGTTAGTTACTTGAGAGGAAATAAGCAATGATAATAATAATGGAACCAGGGGTTACACAAATACAAATCAATAATGTAATAGAGCATATTCATAGTTTAGGAATGAAAACAGTTGTTAATAGTGGTGTTGTACAAACAGTAATTGCTGCTATTGGAGAATCATCTAAATATTCAACAGAACAATTCGAGGCTCTAGATGGTGTAAGAAAAGCAGAAAGAATACAAGTTCCATTTAAACTTGTAAGTAGAGATAGTCATCATAATGACACAGTAATAACTATTCGCAATACTATTAAGCTGGGTAGTAACAATCCACCAGTTATAATTGCAGGTCCATGTAGCGTAGAAAATGAAGAGACTTTATTAGCAATTGCAAAAGTTGCTAAAGATGCTGGTGCAAAAATATTACGTGGTGGTGCATTTAAACCAAGAACTGGTCCAAGAACATTTGAAGGATTAGGTAAATTAGGACTTGAGTATTTAGATATAGCAAGAAAAGAGACTGGGCTTGCTGTTGTTACAGAAATTATGGATCCACGAGATCTAGAACTTGTTTGTGAGTTTACAGATATCCTACAAATTGGCGCAAGGAATATGCAGAACTTTACTCTTTTAAATGAAATCGGAAAAACAAATAAACCTGTCCTTTTAAAAAGAGGATTAGCCGCTACTATAGAAGAGTGGTTACTTGCTGCTGAAAGGATAATGGATAAAGGAAATGATCAAATAATTTTATGTGAACGAGGTATTAGAACCTTTGACAATAAATATACTAGAAATACTGCAGATATTGCTGCAATTCCTTTAATCAGAAAACTTTCTCACCTTCCAATAATATTTGATCCTAGTCATGCAACTGGAAAATGGAACCTTATTAATCCTTTATCTAAAGCTGCTATTGTAGCTGGAGCACAAGGACTAATTATTGAAATTCATCCAAATCCGGAAAAAGCAATTTCTGATGGACCACAAACACTTAATTTCAAGAACTTCCAGCAATTAATGAAAGAACTTCAAGTCCTATCTTCTGTACTTGCTCCAATAAATACTGTTTCTAAATAAGACTTTTCTTTTGTCTTATAAATCCATTTGCATTGAATAAGGTTTTATCAATATCCTCATCAGAGGGATATTTACATTGCTCAAGGTTTCCTAAATATAAGTTCAAATGATTAGAATACAAATCATATCCTATACTTTTATTAGAAAGAATTATATCTATTTCCTTTCGAAGAAGCTTTTCTCTCTGTCCTTGTTGTACACCTTTTCGTTCAAAAGATTTAGAACTAGGATTATATCCATAAATCTTATTTACCTGGTTCATAAAATCAATTATTGAATTAAATACACCTCCAGGAGCAGTACTTAAGACTTTTTCTGAAATTAATTCTTGATTTAACTGCTCCTCAGGTAAAAGATTCTTTCCTTCAATTTCCTTCCACTCTTCATATCTATCCTGCAGATTCGTTTCTACAACTTCATTACAGACAATTAAACAAGCTTCAAAATACTGCCTATGATAATTTAAATCAGGAATTGAATCATCATAAATAAATTGCCCAGATTTAGAATCCCTTATACCTAACTCTTTAACAGATATTCTTTCATTCAAGGAAACAGAACCTTGTGCTTCTTGTATTTTTAGCCAAAGTGTATCAAAGCGAGCTACAACATTTCCTAAATAACAATAAACCTCAGTCATTGCTTCAAAAAAAGTTTTAAATCTTTGTTCTTGAATATCATTATAAGTTTTAATTACAAGATTCTTTTTTATTGCTTCATTATTATCATCAGGTTCAATATGATGGAAATAAACCCATGAGTATTTATGATTTTGTAAGCCAATTATATTCATTTAATTAAAACCAAATTTTTATTTGTGTTAATTTTATAATTTCGAATCTTTTGATGTGTAAAGAAGATTTGATGTATATATTGATATTATTTCTTTGGCTTTATAGCCCCACTCTTTAAAAGAAGTTTCTCTCTATCCCCAACAAATTGGATATTACATTTATATATACCTGATGGTAAAAATGAAAAGTTAAAAACATTACTAAATATATTTTCATCTTTTGTTTTCAGATCCGAATATAACCAAGTAATCGTAGAATCCTTATCAATCATAAACAACATAGATAATGTAATCGTTGCCCTATAACCATCTTCAATAATAGGGTTAAAACTTGGAGGGCTTAATATGCCTGATGCTTTAAATTGCGACTTAAACTGCCCATCATCAAGAAGTATAGATGGTTTCTGCAAGTCAAAAGCTATTGGAGAAAATAATTCTAAATCCATAAATAATTTCGTAACTATTATTTCTGATTTTGATTTATTAGTAACAACATCTGTAGTTTTATTTTTTTCATCAATCATTGAAACAACATCTTGTTCTACAAAAGTATATTGTTCTTCTACACTTACATCTGACTTGATTGCTGGAAGATATGTTTGTATCTGAAATTTGTCCTTCACATTATCATTTGCAGATACCTGAAATGATAAATTTTGATTTTTACTAGATTCAGAATCTTGCAAGTTCATTACTAAAACATTATTATTAACAGATATCCCAAACTTTGTTAAATTGCCTTTATTAGCCCCCTGCACATTTATGCTAGTTAAAACACTACTTTTCTTTGCATTGGAAAACGGGAAGATTTCTGTCTCTATTCTTGATTGATCTAATTCAAAAATTGTTTTATTTAGCTCTTGATTAATTACAACCGGGGTTAATATACTAAAAGTTGTTCTGTTTAATGAAGACGTCAGTGTTGAAATAGAACCAATATCCAGTATTAACGAAAAAGTATAACTATCTGAAAAAAGTTTTTGTTGGGAATCTTTATCGATTTCTTTAGGCTGATTTATTGGTTTAGTATTTTTAGATATATTCAAAATCACATTATGATTTAACATTGTAAATGTCTTAGGCAAAAAAGGAAGAATTAAATAGGGTTGTTCAAATGACTTTTCTTCCAGTTGAAGATTTTGATAAAATACTGATTTTGTTAAACAGCCAGCAACATCAAGACCATTAACATTTTGGCATTTAGGAATACCTTCCAAAACATTCAAACAAAATGATTTTCCCAGCTCACAAGTAAGACTCCCACTTGAACAATAAGGCAAACTAAAGCTACCAGAACTTGAAACAATATCTTCCGGAGAAGAATAAACAGACTGAATATTTGATATTAAACCAGAAGATGAAGTCGCTAATTTACCAGATGAAGAACTCGATGATGGAATCTCAAAACAGTAAGCATTATTTTTAAAACCATGATTGAACGTAATAATTGACTTTATACTAGGATTATTAAAGCTACAACCTGTAGGCTTTAATTCACCATTTTTTATACTACTAACAATGCATAAATCTCCAAAAGATAGCAGACTAGCAAGATTAAGCATTGTATTAGTGAGAGATTCCAAACTACCAGATGAGCTGGTTTTAGTATTATGAACATCAACAAAGTTAAAATCCGTTGTAATTTGTTTTATATCTTTCGGTAGCGATAGTTGTACTGAATATAGTTCTGTTTGTGTAGATATAGGGACCTTAAAGCTTGTGCTTTCTGTCAATTTTATATTATCAAAAAGTTTAATTAAAACACTATCTGGACAAATTGTTACCAATGGATCAAATTTAAAAGATTTAACCAATGAATCACACTGAGGATTTATTTCTTGAACAATTGCATATGTTTTCTCAGGATCAACTATAGCAAAAATACTATCATCTTTAAAATTAAAAGTTTGCACAGCAATACCATCGCTAGAAAAAATTTTTAGCTTTATTAATTTATCTTTTATTTTATTCACTGGTTGAATGTGTAAAATAAAACCAACCTTATCCAAAACAAGCTGTTGGGTTGAAATGCTTGAAGCCTTATCTACTGTATAATCAAAGGTTTTTTCTATTGCTCTCGTATTCGCTGGAACAAACTTCAATTCATCTGGTAAAGCCCCTTTAGTTTGAGCTAATCCTGTTCTCACAGAAAATAAAAAAAGTAACGCTATCAATAATAAAAACAGATTTTTCTTAGATTGTTTTTGTCTTATTGATACACTAATTGCCATTCGTTTCTACCTACCGCCGTTTTTTTCGCGGTGCTCCCAAAACCGGCTTTCCAGAGTACTTCCAATCTGTCATTTATAATACATTACGATTTTACCGAGTTTTTATAATTTTGGGGATAAAATCTT
>JAHFBD010000191.1 GCA_023250175.1 Candidatus Melainabacteria bacterium | reverse complement strand
ATGATTTTAAAACAATAGGTTATGGTGGACCATGTCCACCTAAAGGTATACATAGATACTTTTTTAAATTATATGCACTTGATACAAGACTTGATTTGAAAAATACTGTTACAAAAAAGCAATTGCTAAGTGCTATAACAGGACATATATTAGCTGAGGTGCAGATTATAGGGAAGTACAAACGACAATGAGTGAAAAACAATCCCTAAAACGTGGATTAAATCTTTTTGATTCTACAGCAATTGTAGTGGGTTCAATGGTAGGTTCTGGAATATTTATTGTATCTAGTGATATTGCACGAACGGTGGGTTCGCCAGGATGGTTATTAGTAGTCTGGTTAATATCAGGATTAATTACAACCATTGCAGCTTTGAGTTATGGAGAGCTTGCAGCTATGATGCCTCATGCAGGTGGGCAATATGTTTATCTTCGTGAATCATTTGGGAAATGCATTGGATTTTTATATGGGTGGACTTTATTTACTGTTATTCAAACAGGAACGATTGCAGCTGTTGCAGTAGCATTTGCAAAGTTTACAGGGGTAATAATTCCTTTTATATCCTCATCAAATTGGATTTTAAAAATTGGAAATCTTGGGAATTATACAATTGGGTTAAATACTGAAAATCTTTTAGCTGTTGTATCAATAATACTTCTTACTTTTATCAATACAAAAGGATTAGATGCCGGCAAACTAATCCAAAACGTTTTTACTATTACAAAACTCATTGCTTTATTTGGGGTAATATTTCTAGGTTTATTTATTGGACGAAATCATGGAGTTGTGACATCAAATCTACAAAACTTCTGGGATGCTTCGTGGAGTCATGTATCAAGCGGATCTATAACATCGGTTGAACAATTAAGTGGTCTTGCAATCCTTGGTGCTATTGGTGCCAGCATGGTGGGCTCACTATTTTCATCTGATGCCTGGAATAATATTACATTTACTGCTGGTGAAGTAATTAATCCAAAGAAAAATATTCCACTAAGTCTTATCATTGGTACAAGTGTGGTTACTATTGTTTATTTATTAGTTAATATTTCTTATCTGTGTGTTTTACCGTTGCATGGGAATATAAATAGCAGTGAGATTGTAGAAAGAGGGATACAGTTTGCTAATCATGATAGAGTAGCTACTGCAGTTCTTGAAATTATTTTTGGTGGTAGTGGTGCCATTATAATGGCTCTATTGATAATGATCTCAACTTTTGGTTGTAATAATGGAATTATTTTAAGTGGTGCTCGTGTTTACTATGCAATGGCAGAAGATGGTTTGTTTTTTAGTTTTGCTAAAGATGTTAATCAATATTCTGTTCCACAAAATGCATTAATTATGCAATGTATCTGGGCAAGTCTACTATGCTTGTCTGGAACTTATAGTAATTTACTGGATTATGTTATTTTTGCTGTTCTGATTTTTTATGTTTTAACTATTTTAGGATTGTTTATTTTGCGGAAAACCAAACCTGATGTTGATAGACCCTATAAAGCACTTGGATATCCTTTTATACCAGCATTATATGTTTTATGTGCAAGTCTAATTTCTATTGATTTATTGATATTCAAGCCTAGTTACACATGGCCTGGATTGATAATTGTAATATTAGGCATTCCTATATACTATGTATGGAAAAAACGAAAACCTTAAAAATATATCAACAAGCTTATAATTGTTCCTGAAGTATAATGACCGGATAAAAGTCTTAAACTATGCTTGATTTTTACCTTTTGTAAAGTACTTAGAGTATAAAAACGTATAAAAATGTGTCAATAAATAAAAATTCTGGGTAGAATGGGGATGCATATTATTTAGAAGGTTTTAATTTTATAAAGGAGAGGAACATGAAAAGGATAATTTCAATTTTACTGGCATGTATTTTATTTGCTCCAGTAGCATATGCAGAAGATACGAGCTTTGATAGCTTGGTCTTAGATGTAATTAAGAAAAATCCACAGATTATAAAAGAAGTTTTGGAAAAATATGAAAAAGAAGCTGCAGAAAAATCAAAGGAAGATGAGTTCCAAAAACTATTAACAGATAAGGTAGAAGTAGAAATTGGGGATTCACCTGTTAAAGGGGACAAAAAAGCTGAGTATACAATAGTTGGCTTTACTGATTTTCAATGCCCATTTTGTAAACGAGGTGATGACACAATAAAAGAGCTACAAAAGAAATATGATAAAAAACTAAGATATGTGCTCAAGAATTTTCCATTAGGTTTTCACCCCGAAGCAGCACCAGCAGCTAAAGCAGCATGGGCAGCCGGAAAACAAGGGAAATTCTTTGAATATCATGACAAGCTATTTGAAAACCAATCAAAACTTGGTGATGAATTATATGTTCAGCTTGCAAAAGACCTTAGCTTAAATGTTGATAAGTTCAATAAAGACAGAGCTAGTGATGAAGCTGAAAAACAACTAAAAGCAGATATGGAAGTCGGTCAAAAGGCTGGTATTCAAGGCACACCTGGTTTTATACTTAATGGTGTAAAAATCTTTGGAGCATATCCAGCAGACTACTTTGAAAAAATTATTTCAACTTTAGAAACTACCGCTAAGAAATAATTTATTAACAAACACTTTTAATGTCATCCTTTGGTTAATCTAGAGGATGACATTTTTTTGTCTTTAAGTAGGAGTGCTTACACTTGTTCTGTTAATGGTATTGCAAAGTTAATTAATTCTTCTGAAGTAAAACTATCACTTACTAAACCAATAGTTTTCCCATTTTGTTTCCAATAAGCAAACTGACAATTTTCTCCATTGCCGCAATGAAATGTAATTCCATTTTGGTTTACTTCATGACATTCAGGGATTTTATAATTTTCAGGTAAGAAACATAGTGATATTTTTTGTCCTTTATCATTTTTGAATGCAACGAGATTAATATCATTATTAAATAGTCTTTGAATTTTAGTTGTTGTGCCAGGCTTAAAATTAGCATTTTCAAATGCGATAAGATTTTCTTTTCTTAGTTTAATCCCCAGATGTGCTGAAACATTTTCTATGTTATTGGATACAAACTTAATGTTGGCTTTAGTGTGGAGTTCTGGTAAGGTTGGGGAGTGCATCAAAGGTTTACTAAATATTCCAAGCCCAATAAGAAAAGCAATTGATGCAGCAAGCATTAATGGTTTGAAATAATAAACAGATTGTTCATCCTCCTTTAAACCAGAAGCAATTTTTTTTCTTAGATTATCTTCTACCTTTATTGACTTTATGAAATGTTTAAACTTTGCTCTGATTTCTTCACTTAATTCCCATTTGGTTTTGCAGCCAGCACAATTTTCTATGTGTTCTACAATTTCAATGCTATCCTGAACTGGAAGTTCATCATCCAATAAAGCATCCATATAAAGCTCAGCATTTTTGCAGTTCATTTTAGTTCTCCAGTCCGGGTTCCTTCTTTTGCATATCCTTTACTTGCCAATATTTTTCTTAAAGTTTGTCTTGCTCTATGAAGTCGTGACATAACTGTGCCTAATGGTACCTCTAATAGTTCTGCAATTTCTTTATAAGAATATTCGTTTACATCAGCTAAATATGCAACCACTCTTTGTTCAGGCTCTAATTGTTTAAGAGCATAGTTAAGGTCTTTGAAAAAATAATTTGATTCTGTATCTTGTGAAGGATTTCTTTTATCAACAAACTCGAAATTATCTAAATCAGCTATTTCTAGTTGTTTCTTCCTTACGTGATCAATATGAGTATTAATTAATATTCTAAATAACCAGGCTTTAGGGTTAGCAATTTCTTCTTTATCAATGTAAGACTTATAAGCTTTTATACATGCTTCTTGTACTAGATCTTCAGCCAATTCTTTATTTGCACATCTCATATATGCTAACTGTAACAAACCATCCAAGTACTCTTGAATTAATTTATTAAACCTTCTTTTTTTGAGCCAGACAATCAATGTCTCACCTTATCAAACGCATTAAGTCTTATTTAATTCCATAAGTATTATATTGTTTGGGGCTAACTTGAAGATATATAGGGGTAGCAAGTTAACGAAAGTTTAGCAAAGTGTAGTACATTTTAATCAAGTTTAACCATATTCTTGATTTGTCGAACAAGAATATAGCAATACCCTATTTCGTAAATTATTTTTTTCAATCTTTATATTTAGGTTAATTCTGGAATAAGATTTTCCTTTATGCGTCTAAGAAAGAGCGTTTAGAAAATTTCAGAAAAGGGAGAATAAAAAATGAAACAAACAAAAAACCTTACTAAAAAAGTAATGGTAACTGCTTTAGCACTGACTATAGGATCAGCAGCTCAGGCTTCAGTAGTAAATAGTGCACTAAAAAGCCCACTTTTTAGTTTAAAAGAGATTGGTTCTCAATCAATATTAATAGCACATGGAAAAGATGGAAATTGTGGTGAAGGCAAATGTGGTGGAGATGGAAAAGAAGCCGCAGTAAAAGAAAAAAGTGCTGA
>JAHFBD010000190.1 GCA_023250175.1 Candidatus Melainabacteria bacterium | reverse complement strand
ATTTAAAAGACTGGACAGGAATTAAAATTTGTCCTCTAGCGCTTGGTTACTATGAGCCGCCTAGTAGTACTACTGGACCGTACGTAACTATCATTGAAGGAGGACATGATTACTTACCATTCATAGTAACATTACCAGAAGATCCACCTCCACCGGATGATGATCCAGATAAACCATTCAAGCCAGGAGATCCTCTATCAGTTGCTACCATTGAGGAAATTAATATACATGGCATGCTAGGTTCAGGAAAACCTAGAGCAGAATTTTATAGAGATGGAGAGTGGAGTCCATTAAAAAAGAATACGACTTTGCATATAGACGATAAAATTAGAACAGATAAAGATACTACAGTTGCAATTGAATTTGCTATAGGTGGACGAGTAGGGCTTAGACAAAACTCCACAATTACTATTACCGGTGAACGCTCTGCAAAAAGTTCAACTGTTAAAAAAATCACTCTAGAGCAGGGTGGCATTTGGGCTAAATGCGACAAACTAAAAGAACCAATGGAAGTTCAAACTAATGGTGGGGTAATGGGAATCAAGGGATAAGTAAAATAAATCATTATGAATAAATTTAAATTTTTTCTTTTAGTAGCCATAACACTAAACAGTGTAATTTCATTAGATGCACTAGCTATTAATAAATCAAGAAAAGCTCCTGAAGTAGGTGAGGTTACTTCACTTACATCAGGAAATCTTTACATAAAAGACACAAGAAAAAAAGATAATCTCATTGATCTTCACCAAAATGATAAACTCCAGCTTGGTGATAAAGTCATTGCAGGAGATGGTGCCAAAGCTACACTAAACTTCTCAAGACCTAAAGGTGTCTCTAAAGACACAGAACTAATTTTCATCCAACCTAAACCTGGAGAAGAATACACCGTAAATGTAAAACTAGAAAGCAATGAAGACGGATCTATAGAAGCTACGATTAATCCATAAACTAAAGTAAAGCAAAGATCCGCTTTTCTAGCACAACACAAGTGCTAACGCAACACAAGTGACGGTATATTAATCTTCTAAACTGGCGAGACTCGAACTCGCGACCTCATGCGTGACAGCGTGACCCAGTAAATATACGGGTTTCACGGCTTTTAAGTTTCAATACTTTGTAATTACTTTTTTCTGATGTCCCAAAATGTCGCCATTAAAAAAGGTACTTTTATTAATCAATGGTAATGCTTTTATTACCTGTTGCACCATTTGAACAAGAAACTTCTACATCGATAACTTTATTACCAAATTGTTTATATAGGAACTTGCGTAAACTTTTAGGAATTGTAACTTGAATTATAATTTTATGATTTCCTGAACTCCAATTAAAAGTTATCGGAAAGACATTCATCTTTAAGGCACCAACACTAGCATCAACAGAACAACTGCTTTGAGAGTTAAAATTAGTTCCTTCTGCTATTAGTTTAAAATAGCCCCTCTTATTCTGAGATAATAAACTTAATATAATACTACTAGGTGGAGTAAGTGGTTCACAAGCTTTTATTATTGTTGTTGAACCCTGACATTGAATTGAAACTGGGTTACAACCTTGTTCTAAAGGACAGTTTGAGTTTGTGAATATAACTTTATCATTTTGGCATACATAAGTACATCCTTCCTGAAATGTTTGAGGGGGGGATTGAGAGATTGGTATAAGAGTTTTTGCAGTAACAATTATTGAGTTGGTATTAACACTGGCTGATGCACCAAGTATTACTGTTCCAGCAGAACCTAACATATTTAATACACCTCCAATTAAGAGTTGTGATGCTCCTGTAGCAACTGGTGTTAGTGGTACTGTAATAGACAAACTAGCTGGAAGAGTACTTCCTTCTGGAACTATAATTCCAACACCTTCTGATCTGGACCCTGCTATTGCAAGTGCTCCGCTAACATTGCTGGTTGGTGAACCTAAAGTTATAATTGATGTGTCCAATGTAACGGGGATAGCAAGTCCTGTTGTGTTACTTGGAATACCAACGATTGCTATAACTAGTTCTGATGGAGTTATTACAAAGTTACCTATAGTTGCAGATGTTCCACTTGGCACTGGTTGTTTTGGTGGTAAAATAGGTTGAGGGGTTAATTTTGGTTCAGTACAATTTGGAGAACATTGATTGTTAGTAGGACACTTACATTTAGTTGGGTCAGAAGGACAACAACCATCTTGACAACATATAGCATTAGAATTTGTATTATTTGGACAAATAGTTAGACCACGATCACATGTATACGTTGCTGTACAATTTGGTATACATTCATTGCTATTAGAACATTTACATTGTGTTGGGTTAGATGGACAACAACCGGCCGCAAGTGAACAACAACTACCCTGAGTCATATTATCAGGACATGATATAAAACCAGGATCACAGATGTATGTTGTAGCTACAGTACAATTTGGAGAACATTGACTGCTAGTAGAACATTTACATTTTGTTGGATCAGATGGACAGCAACCATTAAGGCAGCATAGTCCACCAGGGTTAGTAGGAGCGATGTTAGGAGGACAAGTAGTATAACCAGAATTGCATGAATATGTTAATGCTTCTGGATCAGGACAAGCTGGGGTTGGTAATCTTCCAACAACACTACTACATGAAAATCCTGAATTTTGAAGTTCCGCATAATAACTTTGACTAATACATTTAGGACCATAACAACTACAATATGGACTAGGATAAGTAGATGTACAAACTGGGGTTACACCATTAGCACAAACAACTGTAGAGCCAGAACAAGTGACTTGAGCAATAACATCTTGCAAGGATAAAATTGCTAAACAAAATAAAAGTATAAGAAGAAGAACTGTTTGTTTATATATTTTTTCTGCTTTTAGTTTGATTAACAACATATATTTTCTCTGTTAGTATTGAATTGGTACTTCTTTTAATCCATTAGCTCCATTAGAACAAGAAACTTCTACATTAATGACTCTATTACCAGCTTGTTTGTATAAGAATCTACGTAAACTTTTAGGGATTACGACTTGAATTATAATTTTATGGTTTCCTGAATCCCAATTAAAATCTTTTGGAAACACCTTCATCTTTAAGGCACCAACGGCAGCATTAACGGAGCAACGACTTGAAGAGTTAAAGTTGTTTCCTTCAGCAAGAAGTTTGAAAATATGCCTTTTTGTTTTTGGCAAAGTTGATAAATTGATTATTAGTGAACTCTCATCTGAAACATTTATAGAATTAACATTTGTACTTGCTGAAACACCATTTATAATACTTCCACCAAGCATATCTAAAGCATTTTTTACTGACAACATAGAAGAACCAGCCATAATACCAACAAGTGGAACTGTAATTGTAAAACTCGATGGCAAAGAGCCATTTGTATTAATTATTCCAATACCTTCGGATCTGCTACCAGCTACTATCAATGTTCCACTAACACTACTTGTTGGAGAACCTAAAGTTACAATTGATGTATCAAGTGTAATTGGAATAGCAAGACTTGCGGTATTGATAGGTACCCCACTTATAGATATTATTGTTTGTGATGGTGTAACTAAAAGATTACTAGAACTTCCACCGCTAGTAGATAAACCTCCTAATACCGTTAGACTAAGCTTATACGAAACTGAACCAGAAAAAGCCCCAACCCCTAATAGGTAAGTTCCTGGTTCTAGAGACTTCGTTATTAGCTCGTCAGCATTTCCAATTTGACTGGAACTCTCCAGAATCTGAGTACCATTTTCATTAAACAAAGCTAAATCAAGATCATCCTGCGATGAATTACTTTGAATATCAAGCAATGCATTTATAGTAGTTGTTTGTGTAATAGTGAATTTAAAAAGATCACTTATTACAAGTGATTGACCATTTTCACTAGAGAGTCCTATCTCACCAGCATCAGAGATAGCAGCATTACCAGTAATTGAAGCTGGAAGAATAAACAACTTGGCAGTGTTAGGAGAATTATTGGGTTCTCCTTCATTACCAAAACCACCAGTACTACTTGATGAGCCCGGCGAAGTGGGTGTTGGCACTGGAGTTGGTTTTGGAACTGTAACAGGAGTACCACCAAAATCTTTAGCTTCTTGTACTGCTTTAAAAGCATTAATTCTTCCAAACCCATAAGTGTTGCTGTGTCCTTGATTATCATAATTCCCAAAACTAGAGTCAATTTTATCGGCTGTGTCTTTTAATATTTGATCAACTTGTTTATATGTTAGGTTTGGATTAGCTGAAAGAATTAATCCTACTAAACCAGAAACAATAGGAGCGGCAAATGAAGTACCCGCTAAAGAATTAGTATAGTCTCCAACACTATCTACTTCAAATATAGGTAATTTCTCAGACGTTGCCATATAAAGCCATTCATTTCTTATAGAATTAAAAGGTGCTGCTTGAGGGAAATTATTAGGCAAAGTATTTGCATTAAATGGGAAGGTAGACCCATTCGGTGAAGTAACAATTGCAGTAATATCAACCC
>JAHFBD010000189.1 GCA_023250175.1 Candidatus Melainabacteria bacterium | reverse complement strand
CTACCCCAACAATTGCTGACTCTGTATTAATTAAAGAATCTTATTATCCTGGTTTTGTTAAATCAATTACTCTTAAAGATCAAAATGGTAATCAAATTGGAAATCCTATAAGCGTAACTGATGGTAGTACTTGTTCAAATTATGATCTTGTTATTTCATTTCCAAGAACCACTGTTCCTATAAGCAAAGTTTTAATAGATACATTACCTAAAGTAGGTTCTTCTTACTCTTCAATTGATGCTGTTCAACTTCGCTGTTCTGCTTCCACTTCTTCCAGTTCTTCTTCAAGTAGCTCTTCAAGCTCAAGTGGTGGAAGCTTAAACAATAGCTCTTCATCTTCTGGAAGCATCGCTTCTTCTAGTTCTTCTTCTGGGCAATGTATCATTGGGACGATAACCGAATACAATGTTCCTACAGCTAACGCTTATCTAGATTCAATAACTACAGGTTCTGATGGTAATCTCTGGTTTTCTGAAGGTGATGCAAACAAGATTGCTAAGCTTACTCCTACTGGCACTTTCACTGAATATAATGTTCCTACAGCTAATAGTTATCCAACTGTAACTATACTAGGGACTGATGGTAATCTTTGGTTTGTTGAAGCAAATGTAAATAAGATTGGTAGGCTTACTCCTTCTGGCACCTTCACTGAATACAATGTTCCTACAGCTAACAGTTATTCTGGTCACCTTACGGTTGGTAGTGATGGTAGTCTTTGGTTCGTTGAAGCAAATGCAAATAAAATTGGTAAGCTTACTCCTTCAGGCACCTTTAGTGAATACAATGTTCCTACAGCTATCAGTCACCTTAGTGAAATTATTACGGATCCCGATGGTAATCTCTGGTTCACTGAATATAGTACAAGCAAGATTGCTAAACTTACTCCCTCTGGTACCCTTACTGAATACAATATTCCTACAGCTAACAGTCACCCTACTGACATTACTACTGGTCCTGATGGTAAGCTCTGGTTTATTGAATATACGACAAACAAAATTGGTGTACTTATTCCTAATGGTCCATTTGCTGGCACCTTTGGTGAATACAATATTCCTACAGCTAACAGTGCTCCTTCTGATATTATTACTGGTCCTGATGGTAATCTCTGGTTTACTAGTGCTGGTACAAATGCAAATAAAATTGTTAAGCTTATCCCTGGTCCTACCTTTAGTGAATACAACATTCCTACAGCTAACAGTAATCCTGATCACCTTACTATTGGTCGTGATGGTAATCTTTGGTTTATTGAAATAAATGTAAATAAGATTGGTAGAATTACTACAAATGGTACCTTCACTGAATACAATGTTCCTACAGCTAACAGTTTCATCAATACTTTTGCTAGTAAACCTGCTACTGATCGTGATGGTAATCTTTGGTTTACGGAAATACGTACAAATAAAATTGGCAAAATTACAACCTGTGCAAATAATTCTTCCTCAAGTAGTTCTTCCTCAAGTTCTGGTGGCATGGCTAGTTCTTCTTCAGGAGTAACTTCTCAAATCTTATCATCTTCCAGTTCTTCTTCTGGCTCACTTATCCTTTCATTAGATGCTTATAATATTGATAATCAGGGAAGTCATGGGGTTACTGGTGCTGTTGCTGCTAGCTGGAGTGACTTAAGTGGCAATGGAAATAATGGAACTCTATTACCAGCTACCTCAAGACCACTTTGGGATGATAATGGAAGGGCACATGCCTCTTCACTTTTATTTAATGGAAGCAATAATTATATAAGTGTTGTTAATTCTACTAGCTTAAATCCTGCTAGTGCTATTACGATTGAAGCATGGGTGCTGAAAACTGCAAACTCTAGTATTGAAAAGATTGTACAAAAAGGTGGAAACGATATTCCTGGCTACCAATTACGAGTTGACTCTGGTCAACCGTTATTTACTATCGGTAGCAACACTAGTCTTGATTCTATTAGAGCAAATATATCACTTGATCTAAATAAGTGGTATCACTTGGTGGGAGTATATGATAGTTCAAATCTAAAAATCTATGTTAATGGTGGTTTAAGTGCAAGCAAAGCAACTTCAGTTGCTTTGCAAAACAACTCAAGTAACCTAATAATAGGTTCAAGTACTGACATTGTAAATTATCCATATTACTTAAAAGGAAAGCTCTCAAAACTTAAAATATATAATAAGGCTTTAACTCAAGATGATGTTTTAAATAACTACAATCGTGAAGTTAGTTTATATATTCCTCCACTACCGTCAAATGATGATTTATGTTTTTGTCCTGTTGGAACTCATGCTGCTTGTCCAAATGGGCTTATCAAAACCTGTAATAATAATGGTCTTGGTAGTTGCTACTCACTGAGTTCTTTAAATGATTTAAATAATTCTTTAGGAACAACAGTAAGTACATCATGTGTTTCCAATGCTACAAGCTCTTCTTCTTCAAGTAGTAGTTCATCCTCTGGTAGTCCACAGTGCACAGACTTGTTTAGCTCAAACCTAGTTTTAAATTATAATGCAAAAAATATTGATAATGCAGGAAATCCTGCTGCAAGTTCTACTACAAATACCATTTGGTCAGATTTAAGTGGTAATGGAAACAATGGAACATTAACTGGATTCACACTACCAAACCCAGTTTTATCTTACCAACAAGCGTCTGGGTGGAATGGAAAACCTTCTGTTTTAGAATTTGACGGAATGAACCGTTTTGTAAATTCTGGTACAAATGCAAGTCTTAACCCAGCCTCTGCAATTACATTTGTAGCTTGGATAAAGCCAGGTAGTGGTTCTGGAAGTAGAGCAGTTATTAGCAGATGGGATTCTGTGAGTGGGGTTAATCAAAAATCTTACCTTTTTGGAATTGGCAGCGATAATAAATTTAACTTTTCAATTTCACGAGATGGTACAGATGCAGGTGCTATAACCATAACGGATCCAGTAGCACCTGTAGTAGACACTTGGTACTACTATATTGGAATATGGGATGGTAGCACGATGAGATTATATAGAAATGGAACAGAAGTAGCCTTTGCATCTCAAAGTGCTATGAAATTATCTCCAAATACAAGAACAGGAATAGGAGCAATTCTTGGGCGTACTAGTGATACTGCTACAGGATTTTTTGTTGGTTCAATTGGAAGTGTACAAATTTATAATAAAGCTTTTACCCCAAATCAAATCCCTGAATACTATCACCCGACTGCTGCAAGTGCTCAGTCTTGCTCATCAACTTGTATAAATTCTAATAATAGAAATTATGCTAGTTGTGGTGATGGTTGTGCTTTTGATTGTGGAACACAGTATCAGTTTGATTACACACTAAGCTGTACTTCAAGTGCACCTTATCCTTATACTAACCATCCTGTTTGTAGTAAGATAGGTTCAATAGGTTCATATGCATCACCGAGTTGTAAACCGAAACTATTTTCAATTTATTCAGACTATGTCAATGGTTGTACACCGTAAAATAAAATGATTTTAATAGCAAAAATCACGATGTAGGGTTGAATTTGTTCTTGTACAAAGCTTCTGTTTTTACAAGAAAGTAGTATGTTCCACATTAAATACAGATGCTAAGATCTTTGCAATATTTGGAGTAATTCGAACCCGTCCTTTTATTAAATCATTTATTTTTGAGGTTGATAAGCCAGTTTCTTTTGCTAAGTCTGATTGTGTTATTCCCTTTAATTCTAAGAAAGTTTCAATCAATTCATATCCTTTAAAATCAGATTTAGGATTCCAATTTTTTTTATCTTCTTTAGAAAGGGTTTTATCAAGTATTTTTATTACTTCTGTTTTAGAAAGTTTCCCCTTAATATATTGTTCAATGCATGAACCCAATGCACCCAAGAAATTAAAATCCAGATTTTGACTTTTTGTACTCATATATTATATTCATGTTTACTAATCTCATGTATTCCCAGATTATACCCTATTTATACCCTTACATCATTAATATTTATTTAAACAGGTATGAAAACTCTTCAAGGACTCACGTCATTGCGAACCGAATGAAATGAGGTGTGGCAATCTCCTAACGTTTTTGAGATTGCTTTGTCTAGATTCCCATTCTCCACTTTCGTGAGGACAAGTTTCATGGGAATGACATCCTCAAATCATCCCCGTAGACAATAGGTTAAAACTCTATATTAGTTTCAAAAATCCTATAAAACTAAACAGAACTAAACCACTTCTTAACCTAATTAGCAGATTAAAACTTATTTAGAATTAATTTTCTATAAAAGATAGGACAATATGCTGCTTTTATCATTTTTATCACATACATATTTAAACTTTGATTAATCAAGTATGGGTTATATGGGCATATTAGGGATAGCACGACCAAAACTTTAAAGATTTGGTTTTGCTATGGATAACCCCAAAATAAATTAAATAAAATACAAAATCGAAATTTGTATTTTGCTTAGTTTGGCCATATTTTTATTATTTAATGGATAAATTAGACAAAATTAAAATTTTAAGATCAGCATTAAGCTTGATATTTATTTTCTTGTTTAATCTTCCTACGCTTGCAGCTTTAAA
>JAHFBD010000188.1 GCA_023250175.1 Candidatus Melainabacteria bacterium | reverse complement strand
TGTTACAGGTAGTCTTGCTCCACTTGCCCCCAATGGATGTCCAAGTGCAATAGCACCACCGTTTACATTAATTTTTTCTATAGGAATATTTAACTCTTGCTGGGTAGCTAAAACTACCGATGCAAATGCTTCGTTTATCTCAAATAAATCTATCTCATCAATTGTTAAATTTGCTTTAGCTAAAACCTTTTTTACAGCTTCAATTGGTCCAAGTAGTTGTTGGTCTGCAACTCTTGGGTTTGTTCCTACTATACTTGAAGCTACCACTCTTGCCATTGGTTTAAAGTTATATTCTTTAACAGCATCTTCGTTTGCTATTAACAGTGCCGCAGCTCCTGCACTTATTTGACTAGAACTACCTGCTGTATGTAATCCGCTTCTACCAAGTGATGGTTTTAGTTTTTTTCCTAAAGTAGTTAGATTTGTATCAGATCTTATACCTTCGTCAATAGATACAATACCTATCGGAGTTTGAACAGATACTATCTCTTTTTCAAATCTTCCTTCACTTGTTGCAAGGGTTGCAAGGTTTTGACTTCTACATGCAAACTCATCTAAAGTTTGTCTTGAAAATTTATATGTTCTTGCAATTGCATCTCCTGATTTTTGCATTGTGTGAAACATATAATCTTTAGGTAATGAAGGAATTATTATTTTCTCTGGTCTTTTAGCACTACGTATTACTTTCCAGGCATTTTTTATAATTCCTTTCAAGGATGGGGTAAATGGAATCATATCTTGTCCCATTCCTACCATAAGATTATTTTCTATACCACCTACTAAAATTACATCGGTATCCTTACCACCACTTGAAGCTGCATATACAGCATCACGAATAGCTTTAGCACTTGAACCACAAAGCATATTTACTGTAGAAGCAGGCATTCTAAATCCAAATGCTTTTTCTGCAATTAATCTACCGACATTAAACCCTTGCTCTGCTGATTGTGTGGCACAACCCCAGTTACACTCTTTTACTACCTGATTAGCAGCTTCCTGAGAAATGCCTGCTCTTTTTACAACTTCTTTTGAAACTATTTCTCCTAATGTTACTGGATGAACTCGTGATAAGCCCCCGCTTTTTTTCCCAATTGGTGTTCTAGCTGCTCCTACTACAAATACATCTTGAACTTTTGACATAAATTACTCCTAAGTATTTTTTTCTAACAAGATTTTGACCATTTAAAATGTTATGGGAAAGTATAACAAATTAGAATATGCTTTTGTATCAGTAACTACTAGAAAAATTTCTTAATCTAGTATCTACCAAGCAAAGCCTTAATCATTAATTTACACATTTACAAAACCAAAAGCAAAACATAAAATGATATGCAATATTTAAGAGGTTAAAAAGGGGTTTAAAATGCTTATTAATAATCAATATCAAAATACATTTAGTTCAGTATCAGCACAAAAAGCTGCAGAACTCTTAAAAAAGATTCAAGAACATACAACGATTGCTATCGGTATAGGAAAGATGGGAAGAGATGCCTGTGCTGCCATGCAAAGAGGCGGACTATATTCTATGGTAATGCAAGATATTGCTAAACACCCTATAGAAGAAGCTATAGATGAAATAGGGGTATTACACGACAAAGCTCTCTCTGCAAGAGCATTGTCAGGATTACAAAGAGCTAATCTTAATTTAAACAACGACTTAGTTCCTGTAGTTTTTCCAAATGGTAATAGGATTCCCACGCTACAAGGCACTCTTGCTGAACAAAGACTACAAGCACAAGAATTTCTGGATAAGTTTTTAGAACCCGATACAAGAAAAAAATATGGTGAAGCAATGTTTGTTTTTGAGGCTGGGCCTGAGTCAGTACCTTTTAAAACAAATCTAGTAAAGTTTGTAAGTGGTGCAGCAAATGAGGATGCACTAATAGGAAGCAACACATCATCTTTATCCATCGATGAGATGGCAAAAGCTAGTGCAAATCCAGAACGTGTTTTTGGGTGGCACTTTTTTGTACCTGCTGATAGAAATCAGTTACTTGAAATAATTAAGGGTGAAAAAACATCAAATGAAACAATGGTAGCTGCTCACAATCTTGCTATTTCAATGGGATATAAACCAATAATGGTTTGGAAAGACTCTCCATGTGCTACAGCAAATAGGATATTAGTCGGTGTTTTAATGGAAGCTGCCAGAATATATGAAGATGGTATTGCTCCAATTGAAGTGGTTGACAAGGTTTTTCTAGAAACTTTTTATCCGGAACAAATAGGAGTTCAAACAACAAAAGGCAGAAACAAATTTAAAGAAGCTCCTAAGCTTTCCTTTTTTAAGGATGAAACTAGCATCTACAATGAAATCAAAAATTGTGATACTGATATTCAAAAATCATTAAAGAAGTTACAAGGAAAAGAAAAAATTGACACAATTGTATCTTTAGTTACTAAAAAAGCAGAATTACTAGATAAAGTAAAAGGAAACCTAAACCAAAAGATAGTATATGCAGGAATCGTAAAAAATGTTAGTAGCCTAGGATCATTTTATAAGCCTGTTGTAATCTTAGATGAACTACAACAAAAAGCAAAGATTCAATTTAAAGCTGTTTCAGACTATCAAACTCAGATTACAAAATTAGATGATTACTTAAAACCATTTAACATTACTCCTTATGAATTTCCAAAGGCACTAAAAACTACATCACTACAACCATATGAAGCCAAGCAGCTTGTAGCTGATAGGTTAAAAGGAGCATATATAGCAATTGGTCAACAAGTTTATCTGGAAGGACTCTCTTCCCCACAAGATATAGAAATGGCTTGTGAAGAAGGATTTAAATATAACTATGGCCCATTAAAGATGGCAAAAAATCTGGGCAAAGAAGAGGTTGAAAGACTAACCACCCTTGTAAACCAAGGTTTAAATGGACAAACAGGTATTTGTCCACCTGGTGTTTTTGTTGAATTGAATGATCATGATCTATCAGGGGTACAAACTTATATACAAGATAATGTAGCCCATATTTTAATGGGGAGCAGTCATGTTCAAAATCTTTTGCAAACAGATAATTCTCTAAGTCCAGAAATGATAAAGGGTATCAGTGCTGCAATTGCTAAGTTTGAAAGTGATGAAAATGTAAAAACTATAATGCTTAGAAGTCAGGGAGGAAAGGATTTTTGTCAAGGAGCAGATCTGGATTATGTAAAAAATAAAATTGGCTTTGACTTAGGAAAAGCAATGGAGTATATAAAGCTAGGCAAAGATTTAATGAATCAAATCGCAGCGTGTAAAAAGCCCACAGTAGCAGTTGTAAGTGGTAAAGCACTTGGTGGTGGTGTTGAATTAGCTAGTGCCTGTGACTATAGAATAGTTACTGCTAATGCAGCGTTTGCTATGCCAGAAAATGCATTAGGATTAGATCCAGAATGGGGTGGTACAGAAAGAGTACCAGCATTAATTGGAAAGCTTTTAGCCGTACCATTTATTTGTAACTCTAGAGGAATAAAGTGGTCATGGCTTAATGCTGATGAGGCTTGTAGGGTAGGGCTTGGGGATAATAAAAAGCCAATATTACAAAGTCAATTACCTATTTACTTAGCTGACCTAAGTGCTGGAAAAATAGAAGGTATAAACATTTCTGAAAAGCCAAACAGAAAACCTGCCTTTGATAAATCAGTAGCAGAATATCCTACAGATGTTGTTTTAAAATTTAAATTAAATAAGCCTTATGAACATAAGCGGAGATTCTTAACCAGGCGAATTGCAAGAGAAACAGAAAAACTAATTCAAAATTCTCATGATCCCGCTTATAGAGAGGCTTCTTTAGTAACTACTAATCCAAAAAAATTAATTGGCAAAGCAAAATGGGTTAATAGATTATATATTGCACCAATTATAAATGGTGTTCAAAGCAAAATATTTGCACCACTTCTTGAGAAATTAGGACTTGGTTAATAATATTTTGAGCTTATTGCTTATTGAAAACCTAAGCTCACTATATAACCTTAACTTCATCCCCTACACTAACTGTTCCAAGATTTTGGTGGTTAAAGTTTTTACCAAATATTACACCGTTATGAGTTTTCCTATATTTAGCAAGGGTGGCAAGAGGTTCTTTCCCATCTGTTTCACCTTTTAATTGGTTAACGGTGGTAATAGAACATCTTGTACATTCTGTTGCGCCCGTTAAAATCACGTCATTTATTTTCACTTGTTGTAATGTATCTTCTTCATACGGTTTGCAATCAGCAATAACAATATTTGGTCTAAATCGATTCATGGGTAGAGGTTCCTTTAATCTGTTGTTTAAATCATCAAGAGAAGCTTCTGAAATAATAAGCAATGGATAACCATCTGAAAATGCAATTCTACTCTTTCTATCACGACTAGAGCGTTTGTCACAAGTAGATATTTCAACAAGACTACATTCTTGTTCTAAAAATGTACTCAACCATTGGCTAACTTTTTTACCTTGATCATAAGCTAGACATTCATCATTCCAGACTTTGACATTTACATATTTTTTATAAGATGGAACTTCTATTTCTTGGATTCCTGGTGCAT
>JAHFBD010000187.1 GCA_023250175.1 Candidatus Melainabacteria bacterium | reverse complement strand
TATATAAAAATTATATTATCAATGCTAAATTTAACACATTATTAAAAGCCATGCTAGAGAGCGATTACTTAGTTAAAGCCATATCAAAGAATAAAGCATTTAGAACAATTGCTATTTCAACAAGTAATATCACTGAAGAAGCCAGACAAAGACATAATTTATCTCATACTGCAACCGTAGCACTGGGAAGGAGTTTAGCTTGTGGAATATTACTGTGTAATACATTGAGGAAATCAAAAGGTCATCTTACTTTAAAAATAAAAGGAAATGGCCCTTTAGGTAGCATTATTGTAGATTCAAGTACTGAAGGAACAGTAAGAGGTTATGTAGAGAACCCTACATTTGAATGTTTTGATAGTAAAGGCTATGTAGATATTGATAAAGCAATTGGTAAAACTGGGTACATACATGTAAGCTATGACAATAATAAAGGATTACCATACCAAAGTTCCGTTGAATTAGTATCTGGAGAAATAGCTAAAGATGCGGTTAATTACTTAGCAAAATCTGAGCAAATACCATCCTTTATTTCATGTGGCATTTATCAAGAACCCCTGTCAGGAAAAGTACTACATGCTGGTGGAATTATTATTCAAACACTCCCCGATGCTAAAGAAGAAGATATAAGTAAGTTAGAAGAACGAGTTTCAAAACTAGATCCATTTTCAATATTACTTAGATCATCATTAACACTTGAACAAATAATTAAAAAATCTCTAGCTGACTTTGAAGTAATGTTTCTTTCTGAGTTTGAGGGTTTGTGTTTTTATTGTGGTTGTAGTCAAAACAAATTTGAGCATGCAATAGCAACTCTTGGAAAAGATGAGATTCAAAATATAATTAGCAAAGTAGGGTTTGCAGAAGGACGGTGCCATTTTTGCAACAGTGTTTACTTACTAAAAAAAGATGAACTTGAAACATTTCTTTTAAAATTTAAGAATTAATAGTTACTACCTAGCTAGCATAATATTTTTAAGTAAATAGCTTATAAGGTAAGATTTTATCCGATTTATTCGGTAAAATCTGTAAGGTATTATAAATAGCAGACTGGAAGCACTTTGAAAAGCCGGTTTTGGGAGTGCAGCGAAAAAACCGGCGGTAGGTAGAAACAATTAATAACCTTCAATAACAGGTTGAAACATATAATCCCTTGGTTGTGATCTAGCCTGCTCATACTCTTGCGAGTCAAGTTTTGCATCAGCATATGAAGCTGCAGCACCGATTGCAAGCGGGACCTGAGGTCCTAGTAAAACAGGAAGCAGTTGGCTTTGTTTACCATAGCTCTTAAAATAACCTGGGTATCCAAAAGGAGCAAAACTAGTAATTGCTGCTAATTTTAATAATCCTCTTTTTAAATTTCTACCTTTGGGTGCTGGCTTATAACCTATGCCACCACGTGGAACTGAACCTGTATCAGTCCCTGGATAAAACAAATTTTCATAAGGCGGATTTGCTTCTGTTGGGGTAATTATACTTGGGGGAGTTACACCAGCACCAATTGCAACGGTTGGATTACCTGTTGTTTGTACTCCTCTAATAAGCTGCCCGTCTGTTGAATATAAGCCAACAAATCCACTAGGGTGTTTAATAATAACCTGTGTTGGTTTCATTTGAGCAATTAAAGCTTTAACATCAGTTTTATATGGAACACTAAATAACTCAACCCCAGATAATCCAGATAGCTCCTGATATGAAAGTTCATTACTATTTAAACCTACTAATAAACATACAGGATTAGCAAATACTGAATTAGCATTTTGACTTTGAGTATCAAATCCAAAGTTATCATCATTAGCTAAAGCAGGAAAAGAAATATTTATTAATAAAACTATTGCTAATAATGCTATTTTTACTTTTTTCATATAAATAAACTCCAAATAAGCTTTGTTTTGCTTACGCTATTAGAATAAACATATTAGGTTATGAAAAGTTAAAAATTTAGGGATATCAACCATAAAACATAATGATTTATAAAAACATTAATTAAAATGCCTTGTTGGTTAATAGTATTAGCCCTACAATTGAAAAGGTTATGCAAGCAATAAAAGAATTAATTAAAACAGTTGCTAAACTTCGTTCCCCAAATGGTTGCCCATGGGATAAAGAACAAACTCATAAAAGCTTGAAAAGATACTTAATAGAAGAAGCCTATGAAACTATTGATGCCATTGATAACAATAACCCCAAAGAGATAATGGAAGAGCTTGGAGATGTTTTGCTTCAAGTAGTATTGCACTCTCAGATTGCATCTGAAAAAAGACTCTTCTCCTTTAACAAAGTTGCAAACCATATAAACAAGAAAATGATTACAAGGCATCCTCATGTATTTTCAAATGTTACTGTTAAGAACTCCGATGAGGTTATGAAAAATTGGGAAATCATAAAGAATCAAGAAAAAGGAAAGAAAAAAGCTCTTCTTGATAGTGTTCCAAAATCTTTACCAGCTTTATTAAAAGGAATAAAAATTTCAAAGAAAGTAGCAAAAGAAGGATTTGAATGGGCCAATGAAAAAGAACTTATAACCAGCTTAAAAAGTGAGGTAAAAGAACTTGAAGAAGCAATAAAGCTAAAAGATAAAAAGGCTCAGATCGAAGAACTTGGTGATTTACTATTTATGATAGTAAATTTATCTAGGTGGTATAAGATAGACCCAGAAGAAACTTTAAATCATGCTATAAAGAAATTTATAAGTAGATTTGAAAAAGTAAAACATTTAGCAAAGGTTAACAAGAAGAAAATCAATAACTTGTCTCATAAAGAGTTAAATCATCTCTGGCAACAAGCAAAAAGGAGAAAGTAAAATGCCAAACAGTAAAGAGCCAAAAGAAAAAGATCTTTTTAAAGCAATTCAAAAAACAGTAATGGCTGGAGTTGGAATAGTCATTTCAAAAGAGACATTAAAAAAAACAGCCCTTGGAATATATGAAGATCTTCAATCAATAATTCAAAACCTTATAAAAGAGCTTGAATCCCAAGGAAAATTAAAGACTAAAGAAACAAAAAAACTTCTTCAAGAACTTCAAAAAAAATCAGAAGCTGAAAAAGCTAAGATATATAAACTATTAAAAATAAATAGCAAAGAGTTATTTGATCAGATAAAAAATACTTTTTCCAGTAAGATTCCTGTTTATGATATCGATACAAAAACACCCAGCAAGAGAAGAAAAAGTAAGTCTAAAAAAAGAATTCCTAAAACAACTAAACTAAAAAGAAGAAAAAACTAGTGCTCATGTGGCGTAGCACAACAACCACTGCGGACATGGAGCATTTGAACCTCAAAGGGGTAGGTTTTCTTCACTGGCTCAATTGCATCATCAGTGTTTTGACCAGCTAAGCCAAGAAAATCTGGATCTTTTCTATTTACCAGTCCTTGCAAATTCTCTCCGACTGAAAACACTGCAAACTGTGGCTCAGCTTCTTTCAATACTTTTAGTTTTGGAATATTAAATCCAGGCTCTAACTTTCCAAACATTGTAAGTCTTTCTGGGTTTGTAGGCTGCTTTGAAAGCCGATCTTCATTTGTTTTAATCTCATCAAGCCTATTTAAGACAGTTGAGGAAAGGGTTTCTAATAATTCTTTAGGAGAAACGCCAGCTTCAAATACTGCATCTGCATAAACTACAGCCTTTGGAAAATCACCTTTTACAACAGCATCAAGTGTAGTTTCAAGCAATGATGCTTTAACCAGAGCCTTTTCTTCTGCTGTACCACTATCTATTTTTCGTACAAGCTTCATAGCCGTTCTTGTTTCAGTATTTATATTTGTTTTTGCTATTGTTAAAGCCATTTCTCCTCCAGGTTTTCTAAACTTAAGTTAGTACAACATACTATCAAATATATATAACTGTGTAAATATAGTATCCAGTTCTTAATCTTTTCAATTTTAAGGAAAAAGCTTGTAATTTGTTTTTATTAGCCATTTTGCAAAATCTTTAGTAACCAAAGCTCGGTGACTTAGCTTATTTTTTAATTTTTGACTAATTTGAGCTGATGTCTTATTTAAATTTGGGATTAAAAATATTGGATCATAACCAAATCCATTATTTCCGATTGGCTTATAAGTTATAGTTCCATACCATGATTTTTGAATTTTAAAAATAGTTTTTCCTTTTTCATTTGTAACTACTATTGCTGCAGTAAAACAACATTTTCGATTTTTTTTATTACTTAGCTTCTTTATAATTTCTAGCATCCCTTTTCCACCTTTAAAAAATCTTGCCGATTTAATCCCGGGTTTTCCTTCTAATGCAAAGACTTCAATACCAGAGTCTTCAGCAAATACTACCTTGTTTAACTTCTTTGATAAAAAGGAGGCTTTTTTAAAAGCATTCTCTAAAAATGTTTTACCATCTTCCTTAACATAAAACCCTTCTGGAGCTGACTTTATTTTAAGTTTATTTAATCGTTTTGATTTATAGCTTTGGAGTATACTTTTTATCTCTTCTAACTTATTCTTATTTGAAGATGCAAAGTATATGTAATTAATTTTTTTTAAATCTTTCATGTCTATCATTTAT
>JAHFBD010000186.1 GCA_023250175.1 Candidatus Melainabacteria bacterium | reverse complement strand
GCTGACTTATGTGAAGTTTTAGAAAAGTTATCGGACAAATACTACAAATTAAATTCAATTCAGCAAGAACAGTTTTTTTATGAGGTAAGAGATAATTTTAATCAGGTGCCTCAAAAAAAATCATGGATAAAACGAGCAGCACAAGTAATTTTTTTAAATAAGACTTGCTATAACGGACTTTTCAGGGTAAATAAAAAAGGGGGGTTTAATACCCCTTTTGGAAAATATCTAAATCCTCTAATCTGTGATTTTGAGAATCTTTTAAGTGTATCTAAAATCCTTCAAATAGCTGAAATCGAGACTTGTGATTTTGTGAAGTCTATAAGGAAAGCTAATGATAAAACGTTTATTTATTTAGACCCTCCTTATAGGCCTATAAGTCAAACATCAAACTTCACAGCATATGCAAAATATGAGTTTGGCGAGACTCAGCAAATACAATTAGCACAAACCTTAAAACTATTAGATAAAAAAACAAGTGCAAAATTAATGTTAAGTAATTCAGATCCTACTAATAACAATACAGAGGACAAATATTTTGAAAAATTATACTGCAGATTCCATATACATAGACTATTAGCTAATAGAGCAATAAATTCAAAAAAAGATAAAAGAGGGAAAATTACGGAGCTTTTAATCTTAAACTATGATGTTAATTGTGATAGCAAGCAACTAAAGTTATTTCCTCAAGAAATTTAAGAATTATATAACCTATTTTTAACCTATTTATGGACATATATCCTTTATGGATATTAATTATAAAGGTTTAACTGCTGATGGAAATAGTACTGGTGACTTATTTTCTACTGATGCAGGGTTATCCCTCCAAGAGCTTGATGAGGAATTATTAAAAACAATAGATGATAATGAAAACAATTCTTCAATTGAAAATAATTATAATTATGAAAATGAAGATATTTCTACAGAGTCTGATGAATTAGAGGAGCTGTTTAGTGAGGATATAAACGAAGACTTAGATGATATTGATTCTGGTGGAGGAGATATTGACCTCGATATAAAAATCGATGATGATAGTTCTTATTTCCCAGAGCTTGATGATATAAATTTTGCTGTTGGTATAAAAGGAAAGGATGGTAATTGTTTTGGAGCTGATGGTATTGAAGATTCATTTAATGGTAAAGATAATTCCTCAAAAAAGTTCTTTAAAAAAGATTCTAATAAAGAATCTGGCATCTTAAATAATAATCCAATACCTCAAGTATTTCCGAGCATAAAAGATACCGATCTTCAACACACTATAAAACAATCTCAAGGAAAAAAGATTGTAAGCATAAATCAAAATAAAAACAATTCCGATAAGCAAAGTAAAAAAGAATATAAGAAATCAAAGAAGAAAAAAGAAACCATTGAAAATAGTAAAAATAGTGAGCCCAGCGATAAAACTATCAAGGCTTGCTTAGATCTTTTATCTAAGAAAAAAAGTGATTTGTATGAATTATGTTCAGCACCAGAAGCAATTTTTCAGAAAGAAGAAAATCCAACCTATGATATTAATGAAAATGGATTAATAGAAGAAACAGTACAAATCAATACTAACAAGTACTCTGCATCAATTGATTATATAAACAACTTAAATAATCTTAAGAAACCACCAACAGCTTACAAATCCGATAATATTGCTAGTCCTGTTATATTAACCAAGTCAAAATCTGAAGAAAGCAACACTACTAAAAATAAGCCTCTTAATACTGACAGATTGAATATTGAAGGTGCATTAAAGTTAAAGAGACATAAAAAACAAAATTATTTACTGATTATATTAATTACAATATCTATAATGATTTCATTGCTATTTTTGCTTTTAGTTTTTCAATAAAAAATTCTTTCTCTTCTTTGCTTAAAAAAGATGCATTGAAAGAATTTTTAGCAAGCGTATAAATGTTTTCTGTCGTGAGATTTAAAGCTTTTTGTGCTTGAATAAAGTTTTCATTTATATAACCACCAAAATATGCCGGGTCATCAGAGTTTACAGTTGCTATCAAACCAGCATTTAGTAATTGTTTTAAATTATGCTCTTTAAACTCATTAAATACTTTTAGTTTAATATTTGACAAAGGACAAACAGTAAGAGGGATTTGTCTTTTTACAAGTTCTTGCACAAGTAATTTATCCTCAAGACAACGAATCCCATGATCTATTCGTAAAACTTTAAGTACATCTAATGCTTCCCAAATATATTCCGGAGGGCCTTCTTCACCAGCATGTGCTACCGCTAAATAATCATAAGATATAGCTTTTTTAAATACTTCTTTAAATTTAGAAGGTGGGTTTCCAACCTCTGATGAATCAAGCCCAACAGCAATGATTTTATCTTTGAATGGAAGAGACTGTTCTAGTATGTCCATGGCTGATTCAGCACTTAAATGTCGTAAGAAACACATGATGAGATAACTTGAAATATTTAATTGTTTTTTACCATCTTTTAATGCTTGATAAATGCCATTTACTATAGTGCTAAAGGAAATATTACGTTCTATATGTGTTTGGGGATCAAAAAAGATCTCTGTGTGTAAAACGTTTTCTTCTTTGCATTTTTTAAGATAAGCCCACGTTATATCATAAAAATCCTCTTCATGAATTAAAACATCAGCACCTTCATAATAAATATCTAAGAAGGATTGTAGATTATGAAAATCATAAGCATTTTTCAAATCTTCTATAGAATTATGTTTTAACTTTATTTTATTTCGGTTGGCTATTTTAAACAGTAGCTCTGGCTCAAGAGTGCCTTCAATATGAAGATGTAGCTCTGCTTTTGGAATATCTTTGATTAAAGATTCAATTTCAATATTATCCTCAACGTTATACATGAATAATTAATACACTCGTTTATTTTTTGATTTTAGCCAGTCATTAAAAAGTTGTTTGCTTTCGTTTAACATAAAACCTGAAACTATTTTCAATGGACTTTTTCCTAGCTTTTTCATTTGTGTATTTGAAATTGATAACTCATTAAAGCCTGCTTTTTTAGCATCATTAATACCCGCTCCGTAAATAACCTTAGAAATTTTTGCCCAGTGACATGCACTAAAACACATAGGACAGGGTTCACATGTAGAATAAATTACACAACCGCTTAAATCAATTGTTTTTAATTTCTTACATGCTTCTCTAATTGCATTAATCTCAGCATGAGCAGTAATATCAGTACTTCTCCATACTATATTGTGAACACAGGAAATAATTTTTCCATTTTTAACTATACAGGCACCAAATGGGGTTTGTCCTTTTTTAATACCGTCAGAGGTTTTTTTTATTGCTTGTTCCATGAAGTAAGTATCATTCATTATTTATCTCCCATTTTTCCCAATTCTATGCTGTGTATATCTTCTACTAACTCTACATTTTAATTAAGTAGATTGGTTAATTCTGTAAGAATTGTTCCAAAAAATGCTCATATTATACAAGTTAATTTGAATATTTTAACTACTTTTGTATTAAACTATTAAGCTTTTAAACATTTTTGCCCATACTACATATTATGTGGAACTATTAAGCTAAATGACACTCAGCACACTTTGGGAACCCGTACCCAAGGCTCTTGCTTTGGGTGCTTTGTTCTTGGTTTAATAAATATATATTTCTTTTTGTGATAATAAAAGATAAACAAAATAAAAAGACAAAACCAACTGGGGTTGAAAGCCAAAGTGAATATATTGAAATGGCTGAACCCAAGTTAGGTGAAACTTTATTAGATAAAGCAGTAAAACTAAGTGTTATTACAGGAATTATAATGATTAGTTTTTCTATCTTTAATTACTTTACTTTATTTAAACCACAACTCGAACAAGATAGATTAAATAAACAAAGTCATATGGAACTAGCACTTATAAAGCAGGAATCCGAGGATGTAATTAAAACAAAAGAAATAGAAATTAAACGAAAAGAAGCAGAAATAAGTAAATTAAATCAAGAGAAATTATTACAATTAGCTAGAATTCAAAATATTAAAGATTGTTTGAGTGAAGCCGAGCAAAGTTATCATGAAAGTCGTGCTCAAGTCTGCAAGAAGCATGGGCTTGATACCTGGGATGAGGACTGTACTTTACCTGGTTATTACTCTAATAAAGCAGAAAAAAGAAGGATTGAAGATAGAGAAGTTTGTCTAAAACTTTATGGGGGTGATGTAATACCTACAAATTAGATTTTCAATCTTTTAACTTAATGAATGGTGCTCTGATGATAAGTTTAAAGTATTTGTTTTTAAAGTTATTAAAAAGGCGGCAGGCGGATTTGAACCGCCGCATAGAGGTTTTGCAGACCTCGGCCTTACCGCTTGGCTATGCCGCCGTTGTTTATCAATATGCCAGGGATCAACTTGAGGTCAATTAATATAATAACTCATTCGTAATTTAAAATCTTGTCTTAATTAAGTTAATTTAATTGGATGTATTTTTTGTGCCTTAGAAATGTAATCTTCCGAAAAATAGTTTTTATTATAAGCACATACTGCAAGGAAATTGTTTTCTGCAAAGAGTTTATCTGCGAATTCTTCCCATT
>JAHFBD010000023.1 GCA_023250175.1 Candidatus Melainabacteria bacterium | reverse complement strand
CAGGACAAACAGTTCTTGTAGAACCTACTAGTGGTAATACAGGAATTGCACTTGCATTTGTTTCTGCAGCAAAGGGCTATAAACTTATTCTAACTATGCCTGATACTATGAGTATGGAAAGACGTGCCTTGCTAAAAGCTTTTGGAGCAGAGCTTATTTTAACACCAGGTGCTTTAGGTATGAAGGGGGCTGTAGCAAGAGCAGAAGAAATTGTAAAAGAAACACCCGGTGCTTTTATGCTTCAGCAATTCAAAAATCCAGCAAATCCATTAATTCATAAGCAAACTACAGCAGAAGAGATTTGGAGAGATACTGATGGTAAGGTAGATATCATTGTTAGTGGTGTTGGAACAGGTGGGACGATAACTGGATGTGGGCAAGCTTTAAAATCACGCAAATCCACTGTAAAGCTAATAGCAGTAGAGCCTAAGGAGTCACCTGTTTTAGCTGGTGGACAGCCATCACCTCATAAAATACAAGGAATAGGTGCTGGATTTATACCTGATATTTTAGATAGATCTGTAATCGATGAAATCTTTCATGTCTCTAGTGAGCAAGCTTTAGAATATGGGCGAAAGCTTGCAAAAGAAGAAGGTATTTTAACCGGAATAAGCTCTGGAGCTGCTGTTTATGCTGCACTTGAAATTGGTAAGAGACCAGAGAATAAGGGTAAATTAATAATAGCAATTTTACCAAGTACAGGAGAACGATATTTGTCGACTGCATTGTTTTCAGAATTACTAGAGCCTGCATTGGCAAAATCAAGGACTTAAAATACGCATGTCAATTTGGATTTGTAATGAAATAAAAAATATTCAAAAAAAAGATCCTGCAGCTGGCATGTGGTTTGAGGTCTTACTTTGTTATCCTGGATTGCATGCAATTATTCTTCATAAACCAGCCCATTTTTTTTATAAGCTAAAAGTTCCAGTTATTCCAAGGCTCATATCTCATATCTCTAGATGGATTACAGGAATTGAGATCCATCCAGGTGCAAAAATTAGTGATAGAGTATTTATCGATCATGGCAAAGGAGTCGTAATTGGTGAAACTACTGAAATTGGAACGGATGTTGTTATTTATCAAGGAGTTACACTGGGTGGTACGAGTACAAAAAAAGTAAAACGACATCCTACGTTGGGAAGTAATATAGTAGTTGGTTGTGGAGCAAAAATCTTAGGAAATATTATTATTGGGGATAATTGTCAAATTGGAGCAAACTCTGTTGTTATAAAAGATGTGCCTCAAAACTCTACAGTGATTGGTATTCCAGCTAGAATAGCAGTCCATGAGGGCAGGAAGGTGTCAGGGCATGATCCTTTAAACCATAATCTATTACCGGATCCTGAAGCAGATGCAATTAAGTGTCTGCTTGTGAAAATTAAAGAATTAGAAAATGCAATAAAGGTTTTATCTCAAGAGACAAATACTGTTGATAAAGTCGGACAAGTCTTAGATCAACAACTTCTCCCTCAATTGTTAAATGAGTATGGAACTGCTCCTAAAAAAGATAGTCCAGAAAATCTTGATGATTATATTCATGGATTAGGGATTTGAGTATGAAATTAATCTGACAATAAAACGTCATTGCAATGATGCACAACGTGGGATTATAAATGTACCTCGCTTGGTACTATAAAAAGATATCTTTCAAATTCATTATTTAATAACAACTTTCCAATTTCATTATCTGTTTCCTTAATATACTTTGATAATCTCTGTATTTTATTGCTAGAAGTGTAGACAATGATTTCGTCTTTGTCTATATGATATGGCTTAGAAGTTGTCTCATCATATGTGAAATAATAATCACTTAAAGAATCATCCTCGTTGGTTTTTACTTTACCATTAAAGTTTTTCACTACTTTATCTTTTGCTTTTTCTATCTGGTCTTTGCTTGGTTTGGCAGGCTTTCCGTCTTTTTCGCAGGAGTACGCACAGAAAAAATTATGAGCTGTAAATCTTAGAGTTAAATCATGAAGAATGGGATCATTAGTATGTTTGCTCCATTTGCGTATTTGATTAAATACAAGCTGATCATCCATATTTACAAACTCTGCATCGGTATGATTCCCAAATAACCACATTTGAACCAAGAGATCTGTTTTCCCCAAAGCATCTAATTGATTGTTTCTAACAAGGGCTTGTGATCTAAGCAAAATCTTTTCAAGTAAATTGTTTGCTGTTTCACGACGATAGTGTTTTAAGAGGTAATATCGAATTATATGCCTGTCTAAAAGATAATGAATAATAGGATTTGCTGCGTCTTCGTGTATAGCAAGATACGGTTCGCACTTATTATTGTTCTCATCAATCTCTAAAATAACAAAATTATTCATAATTCGTTTAATGTTATCGACTACATCATTAAATGAGCTTAAGTGCTTAATCATATCTTCGCTTTTAACATCATCTTCTTCTAAAATAGCATTTACTACAAGTCTATCCCCAAGATAGTTTGACAAGCGATCTAAATCTATTTGGCTGGATAGTAATTGTGAAACAACATTTGTATGTTCTTTTGAAATAATTTCGATTGCTTTTGTAAAGACTGCAACATTTTTATTTTCTAAATTATTTGTGTGGCTAATTAGGTAGGGGTTATTATTTGCTTCAAATAAAGTATCTTTTAGCTCGCTTAATAAGACCTTTGTCCAGTATTCGTGATCATATTCTTTTGGTATTTTTCCACCTTTACCCTTTGGTTTTTTAAAAGCTCTTTCTGTTAGATGACTAAATGGTCCATGTCCAAGGTCATGAATTAAAAAACAAAGCTTTGCTGCTTCAAGATAGGTATCATTTTTATTTAAATTTAATTTAGGGACTAGTTTGGTTAAAACATGATCAGCGAAAACATAGGTTAAACAAGAGTGTGTATATCTTGTAAACCACGGTACTTGCTTAAATGCAAAAGGTAATAGTTCTACTTGACTAACTCCCTTTAATCTTCTGAATATTTCTGTTCCTGTAATAATTTCTTTAATAAGAGGGCTTATTTCATTTAGCTCAATACCAATTCTATTTAAGTAGGGTAGAAAACTTTCTAAAATAATACTTAACTCTCTTACATCCTCATGAAGGAGATTTACCGCGCCATGTAACATAAAGCGTGGATAGTGTCCTTCTACATTTGTGGGTTTTATGCTTGGTACAAGGCTCTTGTTATTAGTATTTCCATTCTTTCGTACAATGTTTATACCATTAAAGTCTATTATTGCTGCTTCTGTGGATTCTTTCATTTTCTCTTACTTTCCCTGATTGCTAAGCTTCAAATTTTAGCGTAAAATAACCATATATATTTGTTTAATATATAAACATATGGATAGAAGTTATGATGTCATTGTAGTTGGAGCTGGGCATGCTGGATGTGAAGCTGCCCATGCTAGTGCTAGGCTTGGTGCAAAAACATTACTTTTAGCTTTGAATCTAGATACGATTGCCATGATGCCTTGTAATCCTGCAGTTGGTGGACCAGCTAAATCTCACCTTGTTAAAGAAATTGATGCTCTTGGTGGACTTATGGGAGTTGCAACTGATGCAACTTACCTACAGCTTAAAACCTTAAATACTAGTAAAGGCCCAGCAGTTAGATCCCTTAGAGC
This sequence comes from Candidatus Melainabacteria bacterium, assembly GCA_023250175.1. Taxonomy (GTDB): domain Bacteria; phylum Cyanobacteriota; class Vampirovibrionia; order 2-02-FULL-35-15; family 2-02-FULL-35-15; genus JAHFBD01. The sequence continues at coordinate 12,966 of JAHFBD010000023.1, read as the reverse complement.
TCAATCCGATAAAAAAGAGTATTCAACGTGGGTAAAACACTCCCTCGAAAATATACCCAATTTAGATATTTATCAGGCAATGGTAACTAATCTTTTAGTAGAAAATATTTCAAATGTTACAAAGATAGTAGGTGTAGGGACATCCCTAGAAGAAAAAATATATTCAAAGACAGTAATAATAACTACGGGTACATTTTTGTCTGGAAAAGTACATGTAGGATTAAAATCCAGTATGGCTGGCAGGGCTGGAGAGTTTGCCTCTTATGGACTAACAGATTCGCTTGTTTCTCTTGGATTTAAATCAAGGAGACTAAAAACAGGTACTCCGCCAAGAATAGATGGACGAACAATTGATTTTTCAAATTTAGAGAAACATTGGGGAGATAAAGAACCATCATATTTTTCCTTTTTACCAAATAGACCTTTTCGAGAACAAATACCATGCCATTTGACCAGAACAAATGAAAAAACACATGAAATAATTTTAGCTAACTTAGATAAGTCTCCAATTTATGCAGGAATAATAGAGTGTGTGGGACCTCGTTATTGTCCATCTATAGAAGATAAGGTTGTTAGGTTTAAAGATAAGTTATCTCATCATTTGTTTCTTGAGCCAGAAGGAAGATATACAAAAGAAATTTATTTACAAGGTTGTTCTACTAGTTTGCCTATTGATGTACAGTGGGAAATTGTTCGTTCATTGCCAGGCTTAGAACAAGCATTAATAATGCGTCCTGCTTATGCGGTAGAGTATGATTATTTTCCTGGTATTCAGTTTAACCATGGACTTATGTCAAAGAATGTAGAAGGATTATTTATTGCTGGGCAAGTGTTAGGTACTAGTGGCTATGAAGAGGCCGCAGCACAAGGCATAGTGGCTGGAATAAATGCAGCACGATATATAAAAGGATTAGAGAATTTTATTTTTGAAAGAGAATTAAGTTATATTGGGACATTGATTGATGATCTTGTAACAAAAGAAATGAATGAGCCATATAGAATGTTAACTTCAAGATCAGAGTATAGATTAATTCTTAGGCAAGACAATGCAGATCAACGCTTAACACCTGTTGGGCGTGAGCTTGGATTGGTAGATGATTTTAGGTGGACAGTCTTTAATAAAAAAATGGAAAGACTGAAAGAAGAGAAAGAAAGGTTAGCAAAAACAAAAATTCAACCAAGTAATGAAATAAACGATTTGCTAGCAAAATATAATGAAAATATTTGTGAACCAATCACCTTAGAAGGATTGCTAAAACGTCCAAATATAACCTATGAATGTGTTAAGCAATTAGTAGCCAAAGATGATCAATTATTATCTTCGGAAGAATTACCAGAATTTGAAATAGAAACAGAGATAAAGTATGAAGGCTATATAAGTAGACAATTGCAGCAAATAAATCAGCAAGGGAAATTTGAAAAAATCAAAATACCAAAAGAATTGAATTTTAAACAACTTGAGCATTTATCTTGTGAAGCTAGAGAAAAACTAGATAAAATAAAACCAATTACAGTTGGGCAAGCTTCAAGAATTGGTGGGGTATCGCCAGCTGATATAACAGTTTTAATGGCATATTTGAATAAAAGAGATAGATTTACTAATGATAAAAAACAAGCAATTTATACATGATTCAGGTTAAGGAACTTTGGTTACTGCCTAGCTCTAATATATAAGACCATAAATAAGCTTTTTGTGTGATTTATTCACCAAAAAGCGTCGGAACTGAAAAGCGAGTTGAGCATTAGTGCGAAACGAGCGGTATGTAGAAACGAAATTTGAATTGACAATTGTTAATGTAACATTGAATATAATCTAGGTGCCTTATTTAAACTAATCATGAGTAATTACATTAAAAAGCTTTATGGTTCTGGTCATAGCAATAATGCATATGGTTTTGTATTTGTTCGGCCAGAACCACAAGAAGAAAAAATCCCATTAGGTTGTGATGTCCAAGCAAGTAATAAAAATAGTCTTACAAAAACTCCGCCTGAGGGATCTGTTTTATCTAATCTAAGAAAAGCTGCACTATTTTGTTTAAAAGCGAATCTATCACCAACTGAAAAAAAACAAAGATATAGTTCATTGTTAGATATGATAAGTTATGGAATACAAAATGAATTTGATTTAGCTCAGAAGATGAAGGATGCTGTTTCTATTAAAGAATCACAAAGGCGAATTAAGTCCTATGAAATTGCGCTGTGTGAAATATGGGAGTTATATAAAAAAGATTTTCCGGATGAAGAGTTTCCTGTTTAGTGTTACTATTTTTAAATATTATGGATACTACAGAATTACAATCAAAACTTAATGAATTAAATGAAATATGGCAATCCGCAAGGGGGTTGCTTTGATCTACATAACATTGAGATTGAAATAAAGAAATTAGAAGATGAGCTTGCAAAACCAGATATCTGGAATGAGCCTCAGTTAGCTTCAAAAAAAAGTGCAGCGTTTACATATGCGAAAAATAAAAAAGATAGGTATTTAAACTGGAATAATACAATCGATGGGTTAAATGGATTATTTCAACTTGCTATTAGTGAAAATGATGAAAGTGTTTTGGCTGAAATTGCAAAAGATATTTCAATGTTAGTTAAAGAACTAAATCTTTATAAGATTGAACAGCTTTTATCCGGTGAGTATGATAATTCCGATGCAATAGTGTCTATTAATGCAGGTGCTGGTGGTACTGATGCTCAGGATTGGGCAGAGATGTTACTTAGAATGTATCAAAGATGGGCGGAGCTTTTGCATGGATTTAAATTTGAACTTTTAGAACGCTCTGATGGTGAGCAAGCTGGCATTAAAAGTGCGACATTTAAAGTGTCAGGAGTTTTTGTATATGGATATCTTAGCTCTGAAAAAGGTGTTCATAGGTTAGTTCGTAAATCTCCTTATAAGGCAGGAAAAGATAGTAGGCAGACAAGTTTTGCAGGGTTAGAAGTTACACCAATACTGCCAGAACTTGAAACTAAAGTAGAGATTAAACCTGATGATCTTGAAATTGATACTATGCGCTCTGGTGGTGCTGGCGGACAAAATGTAAACAAAGTAGAAACAGCAGTTAGAGTGCGGCATGTACCAAGTGGAATAGTTGTTCGTTGTGATCAAGAAAGAAGCCAGCAACAAAATAAAGAAAGAGCAATGGAAATCTTACGCAGTAAATTATTTGCAAAATTACAAGAGGAAAATGAGGCTAAGCTTCAGAAACTAAAAGGAGAAACTGTTTCTGCTACTTTTGGTAATGCAATTAGGTCTTATGTTTTAGATGAAGGTCGCGTTAAGGATGCAAGAACAAAATATGAAACACGTGATGTTCAAAGAGTATTAGATGGTGATTTGGATGACTTTATTCAAGAATACTTGAGACAAGAGGCTTTAAATAGAAAGCAAGTTTTATAGTTCAATAAAAACTTAAGCAGCTTTTAATTGTGAAACAAGTAGAGTAAATGCGGCTTTGTCATTAACAGCCAGATCTGCAATTGATTTTCTGTCTAATTTAATGTTTGCTTTAGTTAAAGCATTAATGAATTTACTGTAATTTAAACCATGTTCTCTGCAGGCAGCATTAATTCTTGTGATCCATAATGCTCTAAAATCTCTTTTCTTTTGGCGTCTGTGTCTGTAAGCATATTTCCATGCTTTCATTACTGCTTGATTTGCTGACTTAAACAACTTACTTTTCGAAGCAACAAATCCTTTTGCTGCTTTTAAAACTTTTTTATGTCTTTTTCTTGTAGCTCTTCCTCTTTTAACTCGCATAAATTATTTCAGAACCATATTTATGAATATGGCAACTGTCTCCTTATATGATCTACTAAAGTTTCGGGGACTTGAAATTTAGGTGTTCTGATTTGTCTTTTCTTTCTTGATGACATATGTTCATTTATGTGTTGTTTGCCTGCAGCCTTGGCCAAGACCTTGCCATTTCTAGTAATCTTGAAACGCTTTTTTGCAGCATGATTTGTATGTAATTTCGGCATAGTATTTTTCTGAACGAAATTAAATTATACAATGCTAAAACAAATACTGAATTTGTAGAGACTTAGTCTCTACAAATCTCTACTTCTTATGTGGAACTGGATTTAAAACTAATAAAGCAGTTTTCCCCTCTAATTTCGGAGGTTTTTCAGGAATACCCCACTGAGTAGTGTCTTTAACAAAGCGATTTAAAAGATCTATAGCAAGATCTCTATGCTCCATTTCTCTGCCTCGAAGAGCTATTGCTACTTTTACTTTATCTCCATGAGTTAAAAATTTTTCTGCTTTTTTAACATTTACTAAATAGTCATGAGATTCAATCTTATAGCTCATTTTAATTTCTTTTAGATCTGCAACATGTTGTTTTTTCTTTGCATCACGAGCTTTTTTCTCAGCCTCAAATTTAAATTTCCCATAATCCATTATTTTGACAACAGGAACTTGCTGATCTTGACTACTGACTAAAACAAGGTCATATCCCTTATCTTTTGCAATTTTTACAGCTTGCATTGTGGGTAGAACTCCTAACATTTCCCCTTCTTCAGATATTAAACGTACTTCTCTTGCACGTATTCTTTCATTGATCATTGGAAGATCTTTATAAGGTGGTCTTTTATCGAATCTATCAAACTTTGACAAATTTACTTCCTTTCTTTGTTTTGCTTCAAACAAGTTGAAGCTTCTATCTACTACAGACTTTCACAGGATCGGATTTGGTGGGTAAACCACACAAATCCTTAAAGTGTTAAATTGTTATCATTGTATTTGCTCCTTTTTAAAAGTTTAGACAAGCTAAACTTACACTTACAAAGTAAATCTTTTACTAGTGCTGGTGCCGAAGGAGGGACTTGAACCCACAAGAGCTTTCGCTCACTACGCCCTGAACGTAGCGTGTTTGCCAATTTCACCACTCCGGCATATGTTTTAAGAATAAATTTGAAAACAGCATTTACTTTTAAATAAGCAGTTATTGTAGATAACCTACAATTCACATTCCAATGGTCACATTTTAAGTTTGTAACCATTAATAAATTAAAAATTTTAATGACATTAAAAACATGAAAACAAATTGCATCTACTTTTTATTTACCCAATCTTTGCAAAACAAAATCAATATCAACCCCAAATTCTTTTTTAAAGTCTTTACTTTTTCCTTGTGCTGACCATCTTTCCAGTGCACAATCATACCCTTCTATTCTACTCGTTAATTTACATTTTAGCTTCTTTTTATTAGAGATTTTAGATATTTTTATATCTTTTATTGCACATTTATGTCCTTTATCTAATCCTTCTGCAATTCTTAAGATAGAACTTAATTCTTTAACTATCTTTTTATGTTCTTTTGAGAGATTTTGAAAATTCAAATGAGTATCTTTTGGATTACTTTGTCTATGGTAGCGTGCAATATTTGCTATAAGCTCAACTTCCTCATCATTAAATCCTAATAATCCACTATGCCTAATTAAATAGTAAGTATGTTTATGATGATCATTATGTGTAACAAGAGAACCAATATCATGCAAAACAGCGGCAGCCTCTAAAAGCTCTTTTTCTTTTTCACCATAGTTATGTAATAGTTCTTTTGTCTCATCAAACAATATAGAACTTAGCCTCTTAACTTGAAAAGCATGATCCTTTAGAAATTGGTATTTATTTGCAAGCTCTAATACACTTCTTTCTCGAATAGTTTGTTGGTATTGTAATCGATCTTTAATTATTCCCTTATGCAATATTTTATCTACAATAAGTCCTTCCCTTAGTGCTCTATCACAATAAGTTATCTCATTAATATTTAATTCTTTCATGATGGTTTTTAAGGCGACGATACCAGCTAAAATTATTTCCGCTCTGTTTTTGCTAATGTCAAAAACATCAGCACGTTTGTCTTTAGGGGTTTGAATCATTTTTTCAAGTATTGTACATATTGAGTTATATGAAATCTTGTACTGGTTTAAATTAGGTGTATTTTCTGAATCTATGAAATTATGCATTTTATAATCGATTTTTGCTATTGTCTGAATAGTTCCTGACGTTCCTACTAAAAAGTCAAATCCTCCAAGTTCTTTAATTTGTTGGATTTTTGTTAAAAGTAAACCTTGTATATGATTTTCTATATTTTCAATTTTTTGCAACAAATCAGTTTCACGTTGAAAATATTTTTCTGTAAGTCGTAATGCTCCAACCTTACTGCTTGATAGATGGTAGATGTATTGTTCATCGCCAACTATTAGCTCTGTACTCCCTCCCCCAATATCGATAATTCCTATTTTTCTTCCTTGCAACTTTGTGGTGGAGAGCACTCCTAAATATATTAACCGGGCCTCTTCTACTCCAGATATTACATGTGCATCAATGCCAAGCTCATTTCTGATTTTTTGCAACCACTCACGCCCATTTATAGATTCTCTAATAGCACTTGTTGCACTACCAAACATTTCTGTAACATGATGTCCCTCAGCTAGTTTTTTAAATCTTTTTAAGGTTTCAAATCCTCGTTTCATATCTGCAGGACTTAATTCATTGTTTGGCTCATGAAATGTCCCTAAACGAACGGTTTCTCTCAACCGATCAAGAACTGTAAAAGATTGGGTCTCAGGATTGATTTCAACAACAACAATATGAAATGAATTTGAACCTATATCAATTGCTGCAATACGCTCTTTCATTTCTTTTAATAGGTTCAACTTGTTTGAACCTTCCTTCTTCTAGCTTATTTTAATTATCACTAAAATGTTTAAAAATGTTGCTTGGATTTATTTTTAGGATAGCCCCATTTTGTTTATGAATGAAACTTCCTTGTCCTTTAAATACTTTTCCAACGACCTTTAACCCCTTTATTTTTCTTATGTCGTTAAGACTCATTGTACCAACCAGTTGATAGTCTTCTCCACCATATAAAGCTAGATCTAATGGGTCTTTATTTAAAAGTTGGGTAGCAAGTTTTGTATTGTTTGAAATAGGTATTTTATCTTCATCAATTATTATTTTGACATTACTTTCTTTTGAGATTTGTAGAATGCAATCAGCTAATCCATCGCTAGCATCCATTAAGGCTGCTCTTTTTGAGAATTTTACTATTTTTTGTCCAAGGTTAATTTGTGGATTAGGCAACTTATGATTTTTTATCAGGGATTGGGCTAGACGAGTATCTTTTAATTTATGGTTATTTAACAGTAATAATCCGCAGGTACTATCTCCAAAAGTATTAGTAACAAAAACGATATCACCCGGTTTTGCATTGGATCTTTTTGCAATGTTTATAGATGATGTTTTGCCAATTAGAGTTATAGAAATGTTAATTTCTTTTGCTCTTGTGAGATTTCCACCAATAATTTGAATCTTATATTTTTTTGAACAACCTATAAAACCTTTGTATAAATCTTGTATCCAAGGAAGTTTTATCGATTTTGGTAATGAGAGTGCAACAAGTGCATATAATGGCTTTGCTCCCATTGCGGCAATATCACTTAGATTCACTGCAATTGCTTTATAGCCAATTTCTTTTGGTGTATAAGTCTTTAAAGTGAAATGAGTATTTTCAACCAGTGTATCTGTGGTTACTACTAGGCTTTTTTCAATTATTGCGGCATCATCAGATAGAAACTTTGTAGAATTAGGGGTTAGTTTACGAATGAGCTTTAATATTTCTTGTTCTGATGGCATTGTACTTGTTTGTTTTTCTGGTTCTACTTAGTTTCTAATTCTCTAGACTTACCCACACTCATACCAGTTTTTTCCCCATGACATATTAACAGTAAGAGGTACATTTAATGGTTGATCCAGTTCCATAGATTCTTTGATTAATTGTTCAATCTCTTCTTTCTCTTCGGGATAAACATCTAAAATAAGCTCATCGTGGACTTGTAAAATTAAGTTTGTTTTATATTTCTTTGATTTTAATTCTTTGTGTAATCTTATCATTGCAAGTTTCATAATGTCACTAGCAGTTCCTTGTAAGGGTGCATTTGCTGCAGCTCGTTCGTCTTCTCTTTGCAATGCTTTGTTTCTTATATTTAAGTTTTTAAAATATCTTCTTCTGCCATATAAGGTTTCTACATAACCTTTTTGTTTTGCTTCTTCTAATAGCTTTTCAAAAAAAGGTTTTACTTTCTTAAAAGATTCAAAATACTTGCCAATAAATTCCTGTGCTTCTTTTTGACTGATGTTAAGCTGTTTACTGGTTGCAAAGGCTCCTTGTTGATAAATAAGTGCAAAGTTTAAAGTCTTACCATGTGAACGCATTTCTGATGTAACATCTTTTTCTTTAACCCCATAGATTTCCATAGCTGTTCTTTTATGTATATCTTCACCAGCTTTAAAGGCTTCTATTAAGACTGTATCATTAGACATATGTGCAAGGATTCTAAGTTCAATTTGAGAATAGTCGGCACTTAAAATTAAACCATTATCAAAAGATGATATAAATGCTTTTCTGATCTTTCGTCCTAGCTCTGATCTGATGGGGATATTTTGTAGATTTGGATTACTTGAACTTAGTCTACCAGTGGTTGTAATTGTTTGATTGAAGTCACAATGGATGTTGTGAGTGTTTTTGTTGATTTGTTCTGGAAGAGAATCTGTATAAGTAGAAATTAGTTTACTTAGTTGTCGGTATTCAAGAATATCTTTAATGATACCTGTTTCATCATGGTGAGATAATGTTTCTAATGTCCTTGCATCAGTAGAATACTGTCCTGATTTTGTGGTTTTCCCTTCGTTTTCCAATCCTAGTTTTTCAAATAAAACTTTTCCTAATTGTTGTGTCGAGTTAATATTGAAAGGCTCCTTTGCTATCTTAAAAATATTTTCTTCTAATGTGTGTACTTGCTTTGAAATCTCAGTGGACAAATCTTTGAGAACCTGAGTATCAATTCTTACTCCTGTTAATTCCATATTAGATAACACTGGTACTAGTGGGTTTTCGATTTCTTTTAATACTTTAGCTAATGACTCTTCTAAATTTTCTTTGTAGTATTTAGCTAATTCCAGGGTGTAGTGTACATCGCTTATTGTATATTTAGCTACTTTGTCTATTTCAATGTCAGCCATTGAAAGCTGCTTTTTGCCTGTGCCAATGAGCTCATCAATTTTTGTCATTTTATATCCAAGTATTTTTGCTGTCTGATCTTTTAAGCCATGTTTTTCATCAGGATTTGCAATATAACTTGCTAGCATAGTGTCATAAAGATTGTCACCTAATGTTATTCCATGTCTTTTTAGGATCTTGTACTCAAATTTTGCATTTTGTGCAATTTTTTCCTTGGAGGGATCTTCTAGAATAGGTTTCAACAATTTAAAAGCTAAATCTTGCTTTAGTTGTTCTCCCTGATTATGATTTAGTGGTATATATACAGCCTTAATATCATTCTCATCTTTCTTAAAATAAGAAAGCCCTATGCCAACAATATTGCAGGTATTACTATCTACAGAATTGGTTTCAAGATCAATGCAAATACTGTTTGTAGTTTCTAATTCAGTGATGAAGTCTCTTAACCCCTTTTCAGAATTAATTATATTTATTTCCAGCTCTGGTGACTTTAAGTTTTCTAAGTGACCGTTTGATTGATCGTTGTTTGATAAACTCTGTAGGGCATTTAAGTTTAATTTCAATTGTCCTTCTCTGTCAACAAGAAGACTTTTATGATTTTTTACTTCATATAGTTCTCCTTCATTGAATAGGCTAAGTACAGTAGGCAGTCTTTTTATAAAACTATTAAATTCGAACTTTTGTAAGAAGTGAACAAGCTTTTCAGTGTTTGGCACATTTAAATGTGCATCTTTCAGGTTGATGTTAATAGGGACATCGGTATCGATTGTAGCTAATCTTTTTGAAAGGTAAGCACTTTTTTCTCCAGCTATAATTTTTTCCTTAAGTGATTTTTGTGAAATCTTTTGTACACTTTTAAAAACGTTATCAAGATTTTCATATTCAGCTAGTAGCTTGGCTGCTGTTTTTTCTCCAATCCCTTTAATCCCGGGAATATTATCTGATGAATCTCCGCAAAGACTTTTAAAATCAATTACTTGCTCAGGCCAAATATTCCAATACTCAAAAACTTCTTGTTTACCATATTCTTTTAATTCACCTTTAGATGGAACTAAAACCTTGACTTTTTCATTTACTAACTGAAATGCATCTCTATCGCCTGTTAATATAAGAACATTAAGTCCTTCTTCTGTTGCTTTTTTTGCTAGAGTTCCTATTACATCATCGGCTTCATATCCTGGTAACTCATAGATAGGAATTTCAAAGCTTTCCAATCCTTCTCTTATATATGGCCATTGAATAGAGAGCTCTTCAGGCATTTCTTCTGGTCTATTTGCTTTATATTCTTCATATGCTTTATGGCGAAAAGTCGGTTCCTTACAGTCATAAGCTGCTGCAATTGCTTTTGGTTTAACCTTATCAAGTAAATCAAAAAGTGCTTTCAAAAATCCATATGTTGCCCATGTAGGTGTGCCACCGAGAGTACGCATATTAGTTCGCTCCATTGCAAAAAACATTCTAAATGCAAGGTTTGGGGCATCAATAAGAATAATTGTATTATTGTCCTGAGACATGAATCCTATTATACAAAAATAGTGGGAGATCTTTCAGAGATGGGTCTGTAACAATGATCTAAATACACAACGTATTATTGCTATTTCCGAATGCCCTGACGGGAACCATTAACGCCTAGTTAATGGTCGGAGGGGCTGAGGAAATGTAATATGGAGTGTGTATCCTCGAAAGTTCTTCAGAGAGTTCTAATGCCCACTTTTTCCTGTAGCAAAGTTTGCGATTGAATAAAATATAGCAGCTGCTCTGTCGAAGAATAATGACAATTGTGTTAGGTGTTTAAATCTGCTTTCAAAGAAATCAAATCTCTTTAAAAAGTCTATAACCGCTGAACCAATCCAGATACTTCCTGCAGGCACATAAGATATCTCTTTTTTCTTGTTTGGATTTGCTGCATGAATTATAGGATCTCTATATTTATCTTTCTTATCTAGCATGAAGGCTACATCTACTGCACCACCACCCAAATCTCTAATTCCAGCACCAAGTTTATCTAATCCAGAAAATGCTAGAAGTGCCCCACCTACTTGTAGGAATGTACATAAAAATGTCATGTGAGCAAAGTCAACACATTGCTTTGGGTTAGTAATTAAATTTTTAAATAACTTAGATGACTCTTTAATACCGGTTTTCAGTGAATCCATAAATCCTTTTTCTATAAACTGATCACTTAATGTTTTATAATCACCGTCTGAGTTTTTAATTATTGGTTTATTGTTTTCATCTTTTACTAAGATACGGTCAAATACACCTTGAAACTGTCCAATACCTTGTGAAAGTCCTCTTCCAAGCCAGAGATTATGTCCCTCACTAAAAATTGCAATTGGTACTTCTAGTGCAAATCCCAAAAGTGGCATTAAGTTTTTCTTTGACCAGGTATCAGCTGTTCCAAGAATACCTTGTGTAGCTGTTGCAATTTTTGAGAAAAATGTACTTGCTTTTTCAAGTTTTTCTGTATCAGCTCCAAAAAATCCAAGATTTCCCTCTAGGAAGGTTATTAAATTTGTACTTAGAGCTATACCATTAGAAACTATATTTGCGGCTCCTTTGTTTTTCAATAAAAAACTTTGAATTTTATTTAGAAGGTTTGAGTTGTCTTGAGATAAGTCTTTGCTTTGTGAAGAGTTTGAATTAGATAGGTTTGGATTTTCATAAGCTATATCGGGAGATAGAGGCACAGGTGGCACACCCCCAAGCGGGTTGTAAATACCTGTAGCATTCATTCTTAAACTGTATTCCATTTAAAAAATCCTAAAAAAATAAACTAAATAATTTCTTTCAATAAGTTGGTATTAATTATAGTCAAATCAATACGACATTTATTGAAGAAAATTAAATATGTTACTTTTATTTTATGCTTTTTATAAGTCTAAAATGAACTCTATATTGTTAAATAATAATAAAACTTAAATTATGCTCTTAACTTAGATTAAGTTTTGCTTTCCTTAATATTTAAGACTCCCTGGGTAAACCTAATACTAGCTGATCTATCAAATAAAGAAGACAGCTCTGTGAGGTTATTAATATTATTTGAGATAAAATCAAAACGTTTTAATAGGTCAATAGTTGCGGTACAAATCCAAAGAATACTTGATTGTACAATGGGGGATTTTAAATTGACGATGTTACTTTTTTGTGAGTCAGCATGGTTATCCTTTTTATCAAGTAATAAGGCTGCATCACCAACAACAGAGGATATATTTCTTATAGCTGCTTCTGTAGCTTTGTATCCAAATAGTCCAGGTATTGGCCCTAACATTTGAAATAAAGTAGTAACAAGAAGCGCATGTGAAAAATCTTTAATTCTAGAAGGCTTCTTATAGAGTTCTTTTAGCATTTTAAAACTTTCTTTATAGGTAGTAGTAAAACCATCAGACCAACTTTTTTTACTAAAATCCCCACTCATTGTTTGAATGTTTTTATTTTCGTCTAAAACAGGTTCACCTTTTTCATCCATAACTTCTCGTCTATCAATAATTACTACAGCATTACAAGCCCCATAAGAAAACCCTCTTGCAACCCAAGAATCATATCCTTTAGTTAGTAATGAAATTGGTATGAGTAATGCATAACCTAAACATGAAAAAGGATTTTTCTTTTGCCAGAGATCCACTGTTCCTATACAGCCAATAGTTGTAAGTGCAAATTTAGATAATGTTTCACTTAAGGATTCTAGTTTTTCTTGTATAGAATCAAACCAGTTTAAATTTCCATTCAAGAATGTCAATAAACTAGATGCAGAAGATAAGCCATTCCCTAAATAATTTAAAACTCTTTTTGTCTTTGTATCTTTTATAATTTCAAAAAAAGATTCTGGCTTAGTTTGTACACCTTTTTGTACTACTAGTGGTGACTTACTTGCAGAGTATTGAGATACCCCAGGTATGGTCGTAGACATTTCTATAATATTTCCTTAGTGAAATAT
>JAHFBD010000022.1 GCA_023250175.1 Candidatus Melainabacteria bacterium | reverse complement strand
CTTATCTTGTTGGTTCATACCCTACCTGCCCCACTATGAATTTTTTATTTAATTTGATAAACTTCCTTGCGCTCCATATGTCCTGACAGTCAAGGCAATAAACCCCTTGCTCCATTTTGTTTTCTATTTCAAACCCACAAGACCTACAATTTTTAAATTTTTTAACTGACATTTTAAAGTAGTTAACTTATCATCTGAAATTTTTTTGTATAACTATTATAATTTATTTTATAACCTAACTTTCTCAATTCAAAAATTCTAGTATTGTATTGTGCTATGCCTAGTTTTAAAAATTCATTGCAAGAAGTCGGCCTTTGAAATAATAACTCTTTAATTCTATTTCTTTGAATTTCTTTTTTTTCCATGGTAATCTCGCAAAAATCCATAAGTTGCATACAATCCCTACTGGCTTTGTAGCTTATCATTTTAGACATTATGAAATTGACATCGTTCATAATAATGATGAATTTTTTTTAATGTAATAATTAAATATTTATTACTTTTTATATATTTTTGAGTATCATAAATTAAATTAGTTATTGCATTTTGTTTAAGACCATAAGGTAAATGATTAAATGCAAATTTTTGGTATTGTTGCTCACCCATTGATTTAATTATATACTCTTTTTCTCTTAAAACAATATCAAAACATCTATTTAATTCTTTTAACATATAGTCTTCATCTGAAAATTCATCTGGGATTTTTGGTTTATTATCCATTCTAATCACCCTTCAAATCCAAAATTGTTTTAAACTCTTCTTTTATTTGATTATTTTTTTCTTCGTTTATTTTATTCCAACTGACTATATCAGCGTCAAAATCAACATAGCCTAGCTCGAAAAGTTGCGCAATATGTTTTAAGGTAAAGTTAGAACTAAAACCAAAAATTTTAGAGATGTTTAGGCATAGTTGCTGTTGTTTGATAGGAGTATTTTTAATTTGATTTTCTATCATTTCCATTGCTTGTTTGCGTAATTCATAATAACTTTTTGCCATTTTATTTCTCTACCTCCAATAATTTTGTTTTTTGTTCTATAATAGGTTTTGACTCAACTAAATTTTTAAAAAAATCAAAAGAAGGTAAACAATCTAATTCCCTTATCCTTTCTGAATCAATAACTCCTATTTGTGAACCTTCCCAAGTTTCCCTATCTGCATATTTAGTATTGTCAATAGTTTTGATGGTTTGAATTTCTGCTGCCTGAAAATTATTAATTTTAGCATTTGATATAATAGGAGGTAATATTAACTTAGGTTTACAATTTTCTGGTATTTCTGAAATTAAGATACACCAGAAACTTTCAAAAACTATTCCATACTCTTTTTTGGTTTCTTTTATGCAGTTAGTACAGGCCTTATTGATTTTTGGATGTTTTGACCAACAAACCTGAAATAATAAGGTTTTTGAAATGATAAGATTGCAATAATCACAAAAAACATTTTTTTCAGAAAAATAAAAATAAGATTTTGTGCTTTCTTGAAAATATATATTATTTATCATTTTTGACCTTCTTACATATCATATATATTTTTAGCCATCTCAATTTCAATCTTAGCAGATTTAATATGCTCATCTTGTTTTATTTTATTTTTCATTTTTTCTTTTTCTTTATTGTGAGTGAAGTTTACTAATACACAATCAAATTTAATTCTATTTTCTCTTGCTTCCTGTTCTTTCTTTGTCCAAAAATCAATATCCTCTTTAATTTTTGATTCTTCTAAGTCTAAGTTATCCTTTAAACCTAAATAAATTTTAATTGAATTTTCAATGAAGGATGACCAATTTACATCTTTTCTTATTTTCATCTGCATATCTACATCCAAATCAATACTTATTTGTCTATTTACTTTTCTTGTCATTTTATTATTTTTTTTATTTTAATTATATAATTAATTATAAGTTATGTATATTATTAAGAGTGAATATACATTATGAATATATATACTAGTTTTTGTTTATATACTTTTCTATTTTCTCCAATAAAATCTACAAAAAATAAAAAAAATTATAACATAAGTTTAAGATAGCCTTCAGAATCTGACAAAAGCTTAACCTTCATAAAAAGTTTAGGCAGACCAGCATATTTTCTAAAGAATTTGCCAAGGTTAGATTTTGGGCTATATTCTGTGTAACCATCCTTATTTTCATTATAAGTAAAAATTTGGTTACACTTAAACGTCTGTTTGCCTTGCTTAACTTCCATCCATACATTAATGGCGCTTTGTTCTAAACTTCCTTTCCATTTCTCAACTTCCGTAATAAATTTTTTGACGTTTCCATCTTCTACATTTACTATGACACCATCATATATAGTGTCTGCTTTTATTGTTTCAATTTCAATTCCTTTTTCTGCGTTGTACATTTTTTCAGTTCCTCCGTGGTTTTATTTTAAATCTGGATGATATTCCAATTATTTTTAAAAATATTAACTAACCAATATGTACCTACAATTGCCAAGATTATTTCAGTACCTAAAATGTAATGATTAGGTTCACCAATCACTACTTCATCTAAAATCCATATTTTGATGTAAAACCAAAGCATAAGTAAATTACTTGCAATGCCAGTTGAAAATGCAATATTTGTTTTATATGAATTATGAATCATAACATACCTCCTTCCCTCTTTTCAAAAAAACTAAGAAGAGGAAAGAGGTACTAACCTCCTCCTAGTTTATCCTTACGGATTGTGAATTATTTCTTAACTTCTTGCGTCAAAAATAAAATATATTCTCTCCAGCTCATTTTATTTTTATTTCTAGTTATTCTTTTATGTTCTTCATCATTCAAGAAAAAGTTTATCTGTTTCATTTTATCAACTCCTTTATTTGTTCTATTTGTTTTTTAAAATTTAATTTAGTTGTTTTGCCAACTATCCTTTTATTTTCAAAGTCTATCATTAGTTTTTCTTGTTGCATTTTTACACCTCTTAATTATACATACTAGTATAGTAGGTATACTAGTATATAAAGGTTTCGAAAAACTTAAGTTAATAGTTTTTTCTCAAGAAAAATCCTGTAAATGTCATGCCAAAAATTAAAACTAATATAACTAAGAAATAAGACGGGATGAAATCCAATGCAGCGAAACCAACGCCTAAAATTGTTATTACAAAAGATGTGGATAAAAATGCTTCCTGATTTCCATACCTTTTCATTGAGACAAATAAAATAATAAAACCTATTAGAAGAACTCCCATAAAGAAAACTTGACCTGTTAAATCGTTTGTGTATTTAGCAAATTCATAAATATTATTACTAGTACTAACATTAGTTAAATCATAAATTACATTCGATGCGTTTATGCCTGGTATTGCTGTCATTTTAATCTGAGTCTAGTTTAGCTCTCCAAAGTACTGATAATATAATTATTACCAAAGTAATCCAAAAAATAGCCTTAGCTGTCAAAATAAAGAGAGGGTTTATCCATCCATTTGTATCTTGTGATAAAGTACTACTCATCCTATCTATTGTTCCTGTGCTGTCTATTATTGTTTTTAGTCCTGCTAATGCTCCTTTTGATGCTGCACTTCCTGTACTAAAAGAGTCTAACTCTGCTGCCTGTGTATTATTATTTATTTTTCTTGTTACTGAACTATAATTAGTAACATCCTCATAAAAATTATATCTGCCTTGTAATGTGTTATAAGTTGCAGTATTTGAACTACTATAAACACCGCTTAAATAATAAGTTGCCCCAAATAATATTGTTGCAACTACAGAAAATACGACAATACCAATTAATACATTTATATATTTCATGTTCTTAATTTATAAATTATTATTCCTGCTAAAATTGTAATCGAAACAAAAATTCCAATATTAAATCCGCTAAATCCTAAAAATGTAAATATTCCTAAAGCTCCAACAAAAAACATTATTGCTACTGCTGGGTTAAAAGCCCCAAGCGTTGCAATTGTTGCAGTTGCAATCAAAGACAAAATTAAACCACTCTTTCCAAATTTAGTGATAGCTTGATTTTGGATTCCAGAATTTATCTGATAAGTATCAGTTAAATAATATCCATTTCCATCATTTAAGTCTATATATCCATTTGCGATATACTGGCCTTGTGTTGATGAAATATTAATTACACAGAGTAAAGTGCCAGAAATTCCAGAACCTGGAGAATAACAAAGATTATTAGTCCCTCCTGGAGTGATATAATCTATTGTCAATAAACTTGATAATGAAAATCCCCTTATATTATTATAAGTATAAGTAAACGTATTTGTATTATTATTAAAAGTAAGTTGAGAGTATAAAGTTCCTATAGTGTCAAAACTATTAAAAATAGATTGTCTTGTTATTAATTTAATTATAGGATTTAAAGTATAAATTTTTGATGGAGTTGATACCGTCGTAAAACTATTTTTAGTTACGATTACTTGATAAAATGCACTATCAAAAGCCGTATCTATTATTGCATTGCCGTTATAATCTGTTTTTGCCATTGCAACAAGACGATAACTATTAGTATCTGAATAATATCTTAAGAGTTTTACCAAAGCATTTTCTACATTAAGGCCAGATTCATCAATTACATTATATGTAACAGCTGTTCCATTATTCACAGATAATAAATATAATTCTATAAGATTATTGCTAGAATTTGAGAGAGTAAAATAATACTCCCTTTGAGTATATCCAGCAGAAGAATAAACTATTCTATATTCAGAGGGAGTAATTAAATCCATATAATAAGATGCATTTGTTATTGTAATATTTGTTGCATAATACTCTCCAGTTAAAGTTACAAACACACTTAAATTTAAAAATGGGTTAGGAGATTTTCCCAAAGATTCATCAAATATAGTAAAATTAATGGAATTTGTTGTATAGGGAACAAAAGTATAATTTGGAAAAATATTACTTGAAGAAATTGTTATAGGTACAGACATATTAATAAAACTAAATGACCTAAAAACCATATTATAATCTCCTGCTTCTAAGGAAAAATTAAGAAAATTTATACTCGTACTTGCATTATTTGAATATGTTGAGGAGTTTCTAGTTAAATAAATTGTAAAATTATTTATTGTTGCCCCAGTTAAAAAGTTTGTTGCCCTTATTGTAAGTAGATTACTAGAAAATTGAAGATTTAAATTATAAGTTGTTAATGGTTGAATGTCTTGCAATAAATAAGCATTCAAATAAGCAGAATTATTCCCTATAAAATTATAATAACCTCTCTTAAGTTTTAGCATAGTGCCACCCGATGAATTAGAATTATTAATTATAACGCTAGAGTTGACACCAACGCTAAAACTTAATATGGGGGTATTTGTGATGATTGTAGAAGCATTCAAATAAATAATACTTTGCCATAATTTGGCCTGTATTGTTGAATCATTAATAAATAAATTTTGATATGTTGCATTAAAATATCCTCCATTCTGATAAGAGCCTACAGTCATATTAATATAACCTGTTGTTATGTTATTCACATAAATTGTGCCGTTTGTTGTTGAATCTACTACATTTAAGTTGCCTTGTTGAATGTAGACGGAAAAATTATTTATTACTGAACTATCATAATAATCTACTGCAGTTAAGGTTATGTTTGGGGCAACTGACAAACTTGTTGGCGTTGCAGTCAACCCATAAACTAAAGTTGAATTATCATCTATATACATACCAATATAAAAATTATTGGAGGTTTGAGAATTTAAACAGCTAATCAAAGTGTTATTTGTGTTTGCTGTGCCTGTATTCCAGCTAGTCCCATTATTACAGCTTAAGGCTAATCTATAATTATGATTACCAGCTACTTTGTCATAATACCCAACCCTAACACTATTATAAGTTAATGTACTATTCATCGTTACATAAAAGAAATTAGCGCTTACATTTCTTGTAGGTGTGTTATTGAAACTATATAAATAATCGAAATCGTGAACATTAAGGGCGTTATTTGCGTCCCAGAATTTAAACAATTGTGCGCCTGAAATTGTAGGAGCTACGGAGCTAGTAGAAGAATCAGAAAAATTAGTTAATCTTTGTGTGCCTGATGTATTCAAAGTAAATAAAACAGATTGATTACCTTTTAATCCTATCTCTATCCCGTTATCATCATCATAACAAGTAGCGTCTTGTCCAGCAACTACCCAATTAACATTATTACCAGTACTGGAAATCACAAACATAGAAGTAGCAGTACTCCCACAATTACCAGAACCTGCCCCAGTTTCTATATATATATCTCCCCCACCTGCCCCTTGTCTATTAGTTCTATATATTGCGTAGGTGGTTTGGGTTATGGCAGTGCCACTAATTGCACAGGCTAAAGCAGTTACACCAGCGCCCCCTTTTATATGTAAACTTCTTCTGCCAAAAATAGCCGTATCATTATCAATGCCTATAGTTCCTGATAATGTTTGAACATAATTAGTAGGGATAGTATCTTGACCATTATAAGAACATATTGGCTCGTAACCTACTTGTAAACCACAAGAATAAGTATTAAATAGAGCCGTTGAATTTTCTAATTGCAAATTCTGAAATGATTTAGTTATTGTTGTTGAGTTAACAACGTTGGTACAATTTCCTATATTCCATTCTATAGTCTCCGCAGCAGAAATATTAGGCATTAAAATTAAAAGGAATATCAGGCAGGACGACAAGCTTATTTTATAGTCTTTGAACATCGTCAATATTATTTGCATTCTACTAATCCTCATCCTGCCATCATTGTTTCGTTCGTTCATAGTTTTTACCCAATGAAAATTAAAATTCTTGTTGTTGTCCTCTCTGCTTTGCAAATAACAAAAGCATAACTAATAAAATTATTCCAGTCATAAAATAAACAAAATTATTTAATACAAATTTTATTATATTAAAATCTGCAAATTCTGTCGCTAAGTTGCCACTACTAAAGATTGATGAAAAGGTATTGCTAAAAATTGCAGATAAAAATATTATAAATAAAAATATAGGAATAGAAATCCAAAATAAAGCAGGATGAGTATTAATTAAATATGCTCCAATTCCAATTGCAATTATTAATCCTACAAAAGAAATTAAAAAAGCATTATCTATTATTGAAACATAACGATTTCTTATTGATGTCATCATGCTTTGCCCCTCACTAGAAAGTAAATTGTTTTGAGTAAAGCTATCATCAACAGCTTTCATTACTTTCCATCCTATAACTCCAACAAATATAATTATCATTATCGCAGGGATAAAATATATTAAGTCAGGTATTCCCCCTTTCTTACCAAATTTTATAATCAAAGTCATTTCCTCTTGCAATTATTTTTCCTTTTAATTTTCTGCTCATATTTCTCATTACTGCCGATTTACTATAATGAACTCCAGTTTGTTTTTTAAAATCAGTTTGTAAATCCCTTATAAAATCGTCAAATTCTATTGGAACTTTCACACTCTTTAAATTTTTCATCTTCCTATCTTCTCCAGTAATTTTTTCATATACCAAAGAAGGAAATAAAAAGTTATAAATATATTTATATAGACGACAAAGCTATATAAATATCCTAGATTTGAACTAACAGCAGCAGGACCAGCATTAGAATCATTATATAAAATTGCAATGTTTAAAGGATAAAGCATAAACCAGAATGTAGACATTAACAATAATAATTTAATGCCTGTGTGCAATAATTGTTTATCTTCTTGTTGGTTAATTATATCTAAGTTTATATTTTTAATTATATAAGCATAGTACCCAATAACAAAAAGTACAACATATATTATTGCTGTTTCAAAATTTGCCATTTACCTAAAATATCCTTTACTCCTATTCCAATAATTTTTGCTTTTACTTGCATAATCAATTTTTTTTGATTTCTTCCTACTTATACTCGGTTGATTATAACTTAAACCCCCTCCCAATCCTCCACTAAAAAGACTACTACCACCTGAAAAAGAATTATTTTGTTTTGAGAAATTGTTTGCATACTTACTAAAAGATTTAAATGTTTTATTTTTTGAAACGGCTTTTTGTGTTTTTGCAGCTTTCTCCTTAAAGTTGTTAACTCTAGAACTAGCAGAATTACGGAACTTAACAGCTTTCTCCTTAAAGTTGTTAACTCTAGAACTAGCAGAATTACGGAACTTAACAGCTTTCTCCTTAAAGTTGTTAAATTTTTCTTTTAATCTTTTTTTTTGATGTTCTCTTTTAAGTTGTTTTAATTCTATATATTCTCCTTCCATTTTTTCCTCCTAGCCTGGCCCTAATTTTTGGCTTATGCCACTTTGTACTGCTGCTTTAATTGGTTCTTTTAATTGTTGTAAAGTCTCAAATAAATCACCAACTCTCTTTAATGAGTAAACAATTATAACGGTTGCTGACAATATGCATATAATCATTAGTCCGTACATTGCAACAAGCTCAACTGGTTTTTTATTCCTATACATTGTTGCCTTTCTTTCTAATCCGTTAAGGATAGATTCCTCGGCATCAAAGTCTCGGCTTATCTCAATACCAGATGTGATTCCAATCAATGAACCATCCTCTTGTCTTACTTGCATTATACTTCCAATGATATAGTTTTGAACTGGATAATAAATGCCATCTTTCAAAACAAACTTATACATTTTTTTGTATAAATAACTTTTGTAATTAAAGATGCAGTCCGATTCAGGAATATTAATTGTTTTGCCTCTGACTATAGTTAAATCAAAAATTTTTAATATAACTGTGTTGGATTTTTTGTCATAAACTTCTCTTGCTCTCACCTGTCTTATTACTGCTCTTTGGCCTTTTGTATACTCGTAAATTTCTATTTTTACATTATACATAAATAAAGATATAATGTAAGCAATGCCGATTAAAACACCTAATATCTCTCCTATTAGGTATAAATAACCTGTAAATATATTTAAGTATGGGGCTATATTTCCCAATAACTCATCCGCTCTCAATGCCATAAACCCTCCTAACCAAATATCTTAAATTGCTTTGCTTGTTTTTGTTCTGGGGTTTCTTGACCTATTGTTTTATGCTCCACGCTGTGCTGCATCTTTGAAACTGCATCTAGCGTAACTTTTCCTGATGCTCTTTTTAAAGACATATAAATAGGATATTCTATTGCTCCCCACATAAACTCTCTGGTATTAGGGGCAACCTTAAACCTTAATCTATGGAATAATTTGGCTAACTTAATATTAATATCCCACATCATTTCATTAATCATAATATCATCATCTAAATAAGATAAGAAAGTATTTGAGTTCATCATATTTCTCATAAATCCAATGGTATTATTTATCTCTATTATATCCATCATTGGTCCAGATTTAATATATCTCTCTTGATTTGTTTCTTTATCATAACCTAGAAATCGCATTGAAAAAACCCATTGGGCTTGTTCTTCGTCGAACTCATAACCTTTAAGCATTTTTTCCATATTAAGGAGTATATCGCTGGAGTCTAGATGCTTATTTAAAACTCCATCCATTGCAGGATTTGTTGCCTGACGTGGAATAAATGTTTCTTGTTGCTGTTCTTGTCCTTCTTCCATCATAAACTCCTAATCTGATATGGATTTATAAAACTCCCTTTTATCTGTGACCTTGAAAGTTTTGTTCCTTTGCCTCCTAATACGACGGAAACGGAAGGAGTCCCTTTATATTTTAGTTTTGAAATTTTAGTTTTCTTAGGATTTAGATTTAATTTTTTGGATTGAAAAAAATTAGTATTGGAAACAAATAAATTTTTTAATGATTCATTACCATAATAAATAGGACTATCCCTTAATCTTAATTTAGGTTTTAAACTTAAATCATTTCTTGTTTTAGTATCTTGTTTTACTCTTAAATCTAAATTTAATTTAATATTTGTATCTTGAATAGATTTAATACTTAAATTTTGTAAGGTATTAGTTTTTAGATTATTTTTTAAATTAAATCTGTCAGTTAAAATATTCTTTGTACTAATCTTTTCTTTATTTGATTGACTAACATTTAAAATATTTTGAGTACTAGATATTGATTTATTCCTTAAATCAATTTTATTAAGTTGAGAATATTCTACGTCAACAAAAGGTAATTTTTGTTTATTTTTATTTCTTAAAAAATATTGTTGAGAAGAATTAAAATTACTTTGACTTTGAATTGTAACTGCTGGAAGTTTTGTTCCTACTTTTGATATTTGTTTTACTTCTAAGTTAGGATATAATTGTCTTGTTTTTTGAACTTTTAAATTTTGTATTGCAGTTATTCTAGTCTCTGGAGTTTCTGTATTTACTAATAATAATCTATCTTTCTTACCTTTAAATATTTGTCCTGCTATTTCTTCATTATCCATATTTATATTAGCCCCTAAATCAAAACGTTCTTTTTTATTTTTTCTTGAAAATTCATTTTTTATTTTAGGCTCTTTAGGAATCTTAGACGGTAAACCTTTTAAATAATTTGTTTGTGTAATACCTTCTTTTAAGCTTTCAGAAACTATAGTAATATTATTAAAAGAAATATCTAAATTTTGATTTTCAGGAAGAGTATTTTTAATTAAATTATTTAATTCAAATTTATTTTTAATTCCACCCTCAACAATTCTATTTTCTATTTCAATCTCTTTAACTTCTTTAACTTTAAAAGCAGTATTTGTTTTTTCTACTAATGGGTTTTTAACTGATGCATAACCTTTAATTTTTTTAATCTCTAAAGTTGCAGGTTCTCCCCCTAAATTTGTTACTTGTTCTTGCTTAAAGGCTATATCAAAATCTCTTTTAATTTTAGGAACTGTCATTCTTTCTGTTGTTCTAGTTTTTGTTTCTATTATTAAATTTCCTGTATCAATCACATTTCCTAATATAATTCCATTATCTAACTGAACATTTTTAAATTCTTTATTAGAAGTAAAATAAACTTTATTGGCTTTTGTTATTTGATATTTTGTTTTTAGTGGACTAGGTTTATTTATATTGCCTTCTGGGATTATAGATTCAAAAAGATTTCTATTTGTAGGTCTTTGGAAAAAAGTTTGTTTAATTGTAGGAAATTGTTTTAATAAACTTTCTTGTTCTCCATATAAACCTAAACCACCCATAGCTATTAATGAAGCAAAGTTTTCTTTTGTTGGGTTAAGAACTGTTTTTCCTGATTCATAACCTGTAAATCCTAAACCTGTAACTCTTGCAAGTTTAGTTGGTAATAAACTAAATCCTACAAACATACTATACCTTTGAGCATAACTAGGTAAACCAAATGATACTCTATCCCCAAATTGTTTTAAGTCTTGTCCTTCTTTTCCAAAAAAAGGAGCATCTAAAAAAGATTTAGATTGTTTAGGAGGTTGACCTAATTCTGATGGAGATGGAAACGGAAGAAATCCCATTGCAGTATGAGTTAATACTTCCCCAAAAGAACTCTCATTATTAATTAAATTGTTAGTAGAAACATTATCATTTCTTTGTACTTCTTTTGTTTGAAAGGGTATACCCAAAACACTTAAACTATATGTTGGAGCTTCTATCTTTAATCCTTTTATTTGTTCTTGTCTTTGTTTATTATATTCTTGATATTCTTTTGCGTCTATATCATAAGGCCTACCTAATGTAGTTAAAGGCAAATCACTTAATTGGTTTTGTTTAGATTGATATGCAGAACTTCTTAAATTTTGATAGCTTGAATATTCACTATAACTTTTTTCAATCTCCCTTAAAGGTTTTATTATTTCTGCTGCTGTTTGTCCTCTTGATGATTGCTCATAAAGTTTCTGTGCCTGACTTTCTCTTTCTTGTCTTCTTTCTGGAGTTAAATAATCTCTTTTAAATTCATTAGGTTTTATTATTTGTTCCCTTAAACTTTCTCTTTGAGATAAAGAAATCTGCCTTTTATTAATTGCAGTATCTACATTTTGTAATTTAATGATTTGAGATTCTGTTAAACCTTTTGAAGAAGATAAAGATTGATTAGAACTATAAGTTATAGGTTGGCCTCCTTTTATATCTGGCCTATTTGCTGGAGCTGTTATCTCTCCTTCTTGCCTTCCTTGGTCTTGAACTTCTAATATATCTACACGATTAAAACCCTGTTGCTTTAAGTCTCGTTGGAATTGTTCAGCTTCTGACCTAGAATTAAAAAGAACTTGTCCGTTTCTTTGTTGTATTTGAGAAGGCTCCCCAGTAATGTTTGCACTTACTTGATATGCCATATACTACGTTTTAGGGTATAACTACTATTTATACCTTTTGATAATTAATTATAAGTTTTAATTAAAAGAAAAAAAAGAAAAATAGTTTAGTGACTCTTCCTTCTAAACATCATTAGAACAATTCCAATAATTAGACCTGCAGCGGTTATTAATGATACCGTCGGTATATAACTATTCATAGTGTTTACTGCTGTTGAACCTGTCCTAGTTATATTCCTCGCATAACTTCCTATATAATAACTATAGGTTATGTTTAGGGTATTGGTCAAGTATGTAACAGTTGATACATTCAAAAAGGTAATTCTACCTCCTGTATAATCAATTGTATAATTTACAGTTCCTGAACCTTCATTAACTACAACACCATTATTATAAACTGCTGCACTTCCTGGCACTACGCCAAGTTGTAGTAAGTTTATTGCTGTGTTGTTTCCTGCCCAAGTTAATGATTCATTGTTGTTTAATCTGGAAGCATCGTTTCTCGCATTGTTTGTAAAACTATCTCCAACTTGTGTAATAAGAACTAGTGAAACAATCACTATAAAAAGACCTATAACAACTGCTGGAAATCCTTTTATTGCGTCGACATTTCCTTTTTTATTTTTCATAAAGATAAGGAGGGATTAATACCCTCAATATGTTTTATTACTTTTTTCCGCCGCCTTGGGTAAAGAATACTAAGATTATTCCTATTACAACTGCTGCAACTGCAACAAGTGCAATGGTTGGCATATAGCTTGATAGGGTTTGTAATCCTGTCAATCCATAACCTGAACTGTTATAAGCAACTGAACCAACGGTTTGTGTGTTCTGAATGCTTGATAGTATTGTTGCTCCTATTCCAACAACAATTGCTGTTACTACTAGAGTTATTCCAATTGAACTCATGTCTTGAATACTAAATCCCTTCTTAGAATTTTTAAGTTTATTAATATTGTTTTCCATAGTTTATACTTCCATGCCATTACTCTTTGGTAATGGTCATATAATAAATTAAGATAATCTACTATATAAACTTGGGGAGTAATTGGGTAGTATAACTGGTAGGTAAACTTACTACCTATACATAGATGGTAAGATTTAAATATTAGTATATGTCTAGTATTTAGATGGAATATAACATAACTAAAAAATTTAATTGTTTGAGATGTTTTCATAGTTGGATGCCTAGACAAGAAAATAAACCTAGGATATGCCCTAATTGTAATTCTGCATATTGGGATGTACCTAAAAAAGTAAATGAGGCTAAGGATGGATACTAAAGATTATATTAACCAGGTAGGAGAAACACAATTCAATGCAGGGATTGCAATGGTTATTGAGATTCATAATATCTTTGAGCAAGTTAATATCAATAGGATAACTAAGCAGTACTCATTAAGATATGAGTTTCTAAGGGCAGCAGAGATTAAGATGTCTCCAAAGATTAGAGACGATAAGAAGGGGGGGGCTAACGATTTACTAAAGGAACTTCATGCTAAATATATTACGGACTGGCAAACGTTCGTCAGAAAAAACAATAGGGGAAATAATAGAATAGCCACAAAACTATACTGGACTATGGAACAATACTTAACAGAGTATGAAGAATTGTTACTTAAATATAGGGACAAGTTTGGGTATGGTATGCCTGATAAAATGTCTGCATTAGATGCAGCCTGGAGATAAAGATGCACATTAAAATCCCTGGGAGACTTTGGGAATTTAAAGAAGATGGCAAAGGAAATGAAGTTGGTCAGTTCTTAGAATACAAAGAAGACAATGAGGTTTATTATGATGGCTTTCATTTTCAAAGGCTTAAAGAAATATATCTAGCAAGACAAAAGGCCAAATGGGATAATTGGATAGTTTATACAGGAGACGAAGGAGATGGAAAAAGCACACTAGCTAAACAAGATTGTTATGTTATGGCTTGGCTATCTGGTGGAACTTTCGATGTAAATAAAATAGCCTGGAGTCCAGAAGCATTTGCAAAGTTGATTGATAATTCAAATGTAGGAGATTCTGTATTATATGATGAGGGTATAACTGGGATGGATAGTCAGCGCTCCATGTCAGAAGTAAATCATACTCTTAAAGTTAAGGCAACAATGTGTAGAAAGAAAAGATTGTTTGTTGCAATATGTATTCCTTCTTTATTTGATTTGCAGAAGAATATAGCAATAAGAAGAAGTTTTGGTATGGTAAAAGTGTATACTAATAGAACAGAACGTGGCTTCTTTGTATATTATAATTCAGCAAGTAAAAGAAAGCTCTACATCTTAGGTAAGAAGTTTGAAGACATGGACTGTGTAAAGGGCGCGTCTCCTAGTAGATTTTTACGCTGGAGTTTCTTAGATGAAACGGCGTATGAGAAATTAAAAGATGAGGGGCATTTACTTGTGAATAATTTAGGAATTAGAGACCAGAAATTTATGAAACAGAGAGACGCCTTAATTAAATCTATGTTTAATAAATACAAAGTAGACTATAAAGAGATTGAAAATTCAATTTTAGAGTATACAAAGTTTGGATTAGACGAATCTACTATAAGAAAAATAATAAATAACTATTATGAAGATTCTGCAGATGAATCGACGTATTTGGCGCCTGTGCGGGGAAGTAAGAATATACTTCCTATGCCAGAAGTTTCCAAAAATTTTCAAACAGAAGTAATTGATTAAACATTATAATAAATGATTAAAGGTTTTAATAAAAGATGGATAGGCTAACATATATATTAGAATGGTTATTAAGTTATCGTAAGGTTGTACTAGTTATATTAACATTAAGCATATCCTTTTGCTTTGTTGTTCTGGGATTTATGTTTGGGACTGGCTATATGTGTAATGGACAGTTAGACGGCTTTCTAGATTCTGATTTACAATGCCATCTAAATTATACTGAACCAGTCCCAACCATTATTAACTACTCGGACAAATACTCAAAAGATTTTAACTTCACTATTGTTAACCAAAATGAATGATGTAACCTTAAGCTATTATTTATCGAAGTATTATTTATATGCCTTTTATTTTGCTGCTGGATGTGTAGGCTTTATGATTATGGAAAAGTATCTAAAAGAGAAAAAATAAAATGGAACAACCTGCACAAAGTACAATCCTAATAAGCTCTGCTGTATTAGCAGTTGGTTTATGGGCTTACTATACATATGTAAAAGGAAAGAGAGAAACTTTTAGTTCATGAATGTAATTGCCTTAGTCATATTAGTTATTGTAATATTGAGTTTGTTTAGTTCGTATGCTTGGATAACTTGGTTATGTATTTTTTTATTTTTGGGCATAACAATATATAGATATTTAATCTGGAGAAGTGGGAATAAAAATGTTTGATAAATTAAGAGCTGCAAATAAAATTAAAGAACTTGCTTTTTATATAGATAATAAATTTATAAATAAAAGATGTGGTTATTGTAATAGAGACTTAGGAAGTGGAGAGAATGTCCAGGTATTAGAATTTATAGACCATCTTAAAAGTAACCATCATGAAATTTTAACTATAGAAGATTTAAATAAGTTAGATAAATTAAGAGTGTTGATTATAGAAAATTATTAATTAAAGTTTCGCCTTTTCTATATTTTACGAAACGTTTATATTTATTTACTCTTATTTTTAATTAGGTTTGTTTCGCTTTTTGTCAATTAAAACAAATTTTCATAACTCTTAAGTGCTTCCTTTGGGTTGGCTTCAAGATAAACATTTGTTGTTGATATGTTTGAATGTCCCAAAAGTGTCCTTATATGATGTATTGGAACGTTATGGCTCACCAGTTGAGTAGCAAAGCCGTGCCTAAGACTATGAAAATGAATAGTTGGTTTAAGGGCTAATACTCCTGATTTTTGACAACTCTTTTTAAATGCTATCTGTAAGGCTCTAACAGAAATATTAAAAGGGATTTGATTAATCATATTAGATTTAAACCCCTTTGCTAATGGGACAACCCTGTCTTTTCCCCCTTTGCCTTGTTTCACTAATATAGTTTTATTCAAAAGGTCAATGTCTTCTTTTTGTAAGTGTAAAATTTCAGATATTCTTAAGCCAGATGCAAAACCTAAAAGATAGGCTATTTTATGTTTATTGTTCTTTGTAGACTCAATGACCTTATAAAATTCTTCTTCCGTTATTGCAACTGGTAGCTTTTTTGACATTTTGCGAAACTATTATATGTTTTATTATGAATGGTTATATATCATTGTTTCGCTTTTGATATGAAAGGCGAAACTAAATTATATCATAATACTTTAAAATTGCCATACCTAATAATGAAAATAAAATAATATAAATGCCAATCACTACAGAATAAAAATTGATAACCTTATCTTGTTGGTTCATACCCCACCTGCCCCACTATAAACTTTTTATTTAATTTGATAAACTTTCTTGCGCTCCATATGTCCTGACAGTCAAGGCAATAAACCCCTTGCTCCATTTTGTTTTCTATTTCAAACCCACAAGACCTACAATTTTTAAATTTTTTAACTGACATTTTAAAGTAGTT
>JAHFBD010000185.1 GCA_023250175.1 Candidatus Melainabacteria bacterium | reverse complement strand
TAGTTTATTAGCTGAAACCTGATTTTTTGCGAAAAAACCGTGTCAAGAGAAATTTACAATTTTTTTAAAATTTTTTATATTTTTTTGGTCGGTCGCAGCCTTCCCGAAGGGACACCATTTAAAAGAAAATATCTACTAACTTTTGTTTCATCTAGAAACTGCTTCCTTACTTTATTTGACAAATCAATATTGTTAACCCGGCTAATATCAATATCTTGTTCCTTTGGTAAAAAAATCCGATTTTTTTCTGCTTCTTTTATTATGTGCTGACCTTTGTCAGTAAAATAATGAATAAATCTTTGAAGTAAATCTATGTTACCAGCATAAAAGTTATTGATCGCATGATGTTCTTTATTTGATGCGAAAATATATAAATATGTAACATCGTTTCTTTTTATTACGAAACTGATTCCATTATCTATATTAAAAAAATCTCTTCCTTGTAAATAAATTGGATCTTTATTATCAAGTTCATGCCATAAAAAATATCCTTTGGGTAGTAAATGCTCTACATCCACCGCTCCAACTGAATTATAAAGTTCATTTTTATAAAAATGGCTGATCCAGTCCGGATTATTGGTTAATAATTCTCTTGAGCAATCCTTATTGTGTATTTTTATATAATTAAAATAGGTTATCCCTATCGAGTTAAGCGGTGGATTGCAGATTTCACTAACACTGTGACTACTAGTTAATACATGATGCTTTTCTAAATTAATTCCATACATATATAACGCCCCATTAAGTTATTCCTAATGAGTTCTCTTGCTTGTATGCATGATCCTCATAATAATACTCACTCATCTTATTTAACAATGGCCGAAGCTTCTGACTGACCATTGGTATTTGTGCATGTGAGCTTGAAAGAAATCCATTTTTTTCACATGTATTAATAAATGCAAATAATCCATCAAAGTAACCATTTACATTTAAAAAACCAATTGGCTTATCAAATATTCCAATTTTTATTGCATTCCACGTCTCGAAAACCTCTTCTAAAGTTCCTATTCCCCCAGGCATCACAAGAAACATGTCAGCCTTTTGCTGTAAAAGTTTTTTTCTTTCTTGCATAGAATCAACTATAAGAAACTCATCTAATGTTTCTAGTGGTTTTTCTTTTTCCAAAAGTTGGCGAGCCATAACTCCTATGACCTTCCCCCCATTTTTCTGAACAGTAGAAGCTAAAAGCCCCATCATGCCAAGACTCGACCCACCATAAACCAAAGTAAAACCAAGAGCTACAATTTCCTTTCCCAGCAAAACGACAGAGTCTTTGAAATTTTTGTCATTAGTTGCAGCTGAACCCAAGTAAACGCACAAAAATTTCATTATTAAATCCTACTGTAGTCTTAATTCCTTATAACAATAAACGACTAACTCAAAAAATAGTACACGTAGAAACTACGCTTTCGTTAATTAAGATCGTGACCAGAATAACTTCCTATTTTCACATCAAACTTTGACATCATTTTTAAACGCTCCTCAGTCTAAAAAACCTCGAAATACATCAAGTATTCCTGCGGTTTTCTCCTCCGATGCCCCTTAAATGCACTTAAATACAATGTATACATTTTGCGCAAAAATAGGCAGTTATTCTTGGTGACGATCCTTAGCAGTATTAAGAACTTAGATAAATAGTATGATACTGTTTGCCTTCATAATATCATACTAAAAACATTTTCAATATCATACTATAAAAGCAAATAATATCATACTATGAGGAGTTAAGTTTTTGTTCTTCTTGCTTAGTTTCCAGATCACCAACTAATTTCTTTATTTTTTTATTTATCGAAGGAATTAATACATCAAGACACAATGCGTGCATGCTTTGATTTGTATGATCTGCAATAAACTTAAGTTTAAGCCAATCAGGCTCAGATAACCTCAAATTAAAAAGTCTTGTTACATCATTTCTAACTTGTGATTCATTCCAAGGATAATTTATTTGAGCAGTCCCTTGGGATTGATTAATTTCTTCTAAAGGCTTGTGTTTGTTGGCTTCTCGTACAAAATCCTTCCTTGCTGGTTGCTTAGTTTTCTCAGGAATTATTGTTTTACCAACTAATGATGGTGGTTTCGTTTTCATTATCATGGAAATATCTCGCTATACAAAACTGCAAGTTCACTAACAGCCTTTTCATCAATTGGTGTTTGTTCAGTTACCCCAAGACCATTGGGAACTCCTTTCCTAAAAGCTATACGATCTTTTATCACAGCCTTTGATAAAATCAAATGCCCGAATTCCTCTAGAGCCTTTTTTGCATCGGCGGATTCCTTTATTGCTGGGTTAGAAGATGCTCGATTAATAACAATAAGCACCCTTAACTCCTGATTAAATCCAGTTGATTTTTCAACTAAATCATGCATTCTACTTAAAGTCCAAATATCATACTGAGAAGGCGACAATGGTATTACAACTAAATCTGATATAAGAAAAGAATCCCTCAATTCAGTTGAATCTCTTCCACCGGCATCAATAAATACATCATCATAGCGTCTAGAAAGATCTTTGATTTGACCTACAAATCCTTTGCCAAAATATTGAACACATGATATTCTAGGTTGTATTTTATTTTCATCCCTAGTTCCACACCAATAAGCTGCAGAACTTTGTTGATCGGTATCTACTAATAAAACATCTTTGCCGGCATTAGCACGCATCGCTGAAAGATTGGTGGATAGCGTGGTCTTCCCTGTCCCCCCTTTTTCACCACCAACTAAAATTATCATAATACTCTCCAATATATAAATGTTTTAGTATGATATTAACATACCATTAAATTTGATACTACATGTAAATGTAGTATCATACCAGATTAGTGTTTAGTATGATACTATCATTATCAATAATATCATACTAAAAATACATATGGTATGATATCATGTAAATTACTTTGCAAGTTTTATTTTGTTAAATATCAATAGGTTATATGGTGAATGCGTTAAAACATAAAAAAAATATTTTGAAAAAAATAATTTATTATGTATGATATAATTTATTAGTTAAAAAAATAGAATCATCAACTAAAAATATTTAATAACCGAATAATTTTATTATTTAGTTTTAGATAAGCGATTTTGTATTAGAAGGGAAATTGTAAATTAACATGGGTTGATTGTTTGGTTTAGGAGACTAAACAATCAACCCGAAGATAATGCTAAGATAAGCAACAGGTTTTAATCGTTAATTTTTCCATTACTTCGATTAACACCTAATCAACAACTTAATCTTAGCGCACAACTACCTCGCTGGTCAATAATTGGTTGACGCTAAGGAACTGCTACACATGCAAAAAATAATAATTAGAAAGTGTTGCGTATCTACATTCAAACACTTAGCTCCTACTTGTATTCCTCGCTATAAACCACTAAGTAGGGAAAAAGATACTATTATCGCTAAGAAGCATGCGAGACTTGAACTTACTAGTAAAATTAAAACCGCTAAAAATAATTTAGTTAAAAAAAAAATAGAAGCAACCAAAGAAACTGCAGCGCGTACTATTACAAAAGAGCTTCCCAACCAGCTTAAAACAAACAATCAGTCCAAACCTAAAATTCACACTATAGCACAAGCCAAATATAGAGCCCATATTTTAGCCAAAGTTTTAGCTAATACTGTAGCTAAAATAGCTACCATTCAGCAACTTCTCATATTAAGCACTGATTTAAGCCTCACCAAAGCTTTGCTAAATGCTCTGACCGCCCAATTAAAAATTGCTGCCTTCCAGCAACAACGATTAGAAAGCGCACAGGTCTTAGCACTCGCCTTATATTTAAATCGAGCCTTAGCCAAACTTGTAATTAAAAAGATGACTTTAGCTAGCATACTTAACAATACGCTCTCTAAAATGTATTCCTTAATTAAGCTTGCCTTTGATCTCAACAATTTAAAGCTAGGTGAAAAGTTAAGTCATGCCATGGCTGCATTAGCTAATTTAGCTAAGAAACAAAAACAAGAATTAACAACTCTTGAACCTTTAATTGCTATTACCAATAAAACCCATACGTTTATCAACACCCATCCACTCTACGCAGCAGATTTGCTTCGCACTTTGATTGCTACAGGTGCCAATAGCCTAAATCTACCACAAATTCTCCAAGCTTATTTTGCACCATCTGCTGATCTAGCTAATGTTCCATCTCCATTGGCTTTACCTGACCTAATTTCGCAACTAAGTCAAAAATCTGCAAACCTTGAGTTTTTGGAATTAATAGACCAAGGAGAAGATGACGCGAGTATCAACCAACAACTTCCGCCACACTCATCCATAGAGTTAGCAGATCTCTATGCAGAGGAATCCTTAGCAAATAGCCCGCAAGGAAGAAACAAAGTGCGTACTCAATCATTCTTTGCCTGGGCTACCTCTGCTGAAAATACCTCTTTAATCAATGACTACTTAATTAATGCCGGCCTTGATTTCATTAACTCTGAGGCCCAAGATTTATCCTATCCCTTAAACTCTTTACGCCTAGACGGTCGTTGGTATTATCTTGACCGTCAACAGAAACAAAGCTATATAGCAAAATTTGAAACCACTGCCCAAGGTTTTCCTAAACTTAATTTAACCTATCATA
>JAHFBD010000184.1 GCA_023250175.1 Candidatus Melainabacteria bacterium | reverse complement strand
TTTTCTAAAACTTCAAGAAACTTATGACCGACATTTCCAGTAGCACCAAGGATTGCAAGGTTTATATTCTTATTTGCTTGTGACATAAGAAGTAAATAATAGCAAAAAAGTATTAATTTATAAACTGTTCAGAGTGATAACCAGTCAAAACCTGTCATTCTCGCTTACACGGTATCCTCGATTTGTTAGCATACCCATTATATAGTAGAATAAAGATTACATGCAAAATCCATTTGGACAAGTAATTACCGCAATGGTTACACCCTTTAAAAGCGATCTATCTGTAGATTTTGAAGCTACTGAAAAATTGGTTAACCACCTGATTAAAACAGGAACAGATACTATTGTTGTTGCTGGTACTACTGGTGAAAGTCCTACATTATCACACGAAGAAGAAAGAGAACTATGCAAGTTTGTTCAAAAAATTGTACAAAGTAAAATAAAAATTGTTTTGGGTGCAGGCTCTAACTCAACACGGACAGCTATTGAATCTACTAAAGAAGCTGAAAAACTTGGTGTGGATGGGGTGTTGTCTGTTGTTCCTTATTATAATAAGCCATCTCAAAGAGGTTTAATTGAGCACTTTGGACAGATCGCAAAATCAACAAGTCTTCCCATTGTTTTATATAATATTCCAGGGCGTACAGGAATAAATTTAGAACCACAAACAGTAAGTGAGTTAGCTGGTAAGCACAAAAACATAATGGGCTATAAGGATGCTACAGGTAATCTTGAAAATACAACTCAGGTAATACAGTTAACAGGTAAAGATTTTTTTGTATATAGTGGGGATGATAGTTTAACTTTACCTATGTTATCAGTAGGAGCAGTAGGGGTTATAAGTGTTGCTAGTCATATTGTTGGAAATGAAATTAAAACCATGATAAATTCTTATTTTACTGGTAAAATTGAAAGAGCAAAAGAAATTCATCAAAAATTGTTCTTATTATTTAAAGCATTATTTAAGGCTCCAAATCCTACCTGTATAAAAGCAACATTAGAAATAAAAGGAATATGCCGGTCAGATTTAAGACCACCATTAGTAAAATTAACAGAAAAAGAATTAAATGAATTAAAAGAAGTAATGGATAAAACAATATCAAATGAACTAATAAATGCATGATGATTCAGATAAGCTGAAGTCATTAAAGAATGGCAAAAAGTTTTAAAACTGGAATGAATCCAGTGATAAAGGTAGAAGCATAGTTTATTATGCCTCTAGTAAAAAGAAGGAAATAATTATGGAAACAAATGTCAGCGACAGTACCACAGAAAAACGTATACGAAAAGTAATAAAGCGTGGTGATAATACTGTAATCGTAACTAAAGGAGAGGATAATTCACTCATTCCTTTAGACCCGACCATGAAAGTAAAAGTAATCCCGCTCGGTGGTATGTGTGAGATTGGGAAGAATACCTGGGTAATCGAATGTGATAAAGATATTGTACTTATTGATGGTGGGCTGGCATTTCCATCTGATGCAATGCCTGGAGTAGAAATTGTTTTACCTGATATAAGCTATCTAATCCAAAATAAAAACAGAATTAAAGGACTAGTTATAACTCATGGACATGAAGATCATATTGGTGGCATAGTTCCAATGCTTAGACAATTTGATATTCCAGTTATTTATGGTCCTTCATTAGCAATTGGGCTTTTAGAAGAAAAATTAAAAGAAGCGCAACTACAAGATAGAACGACTCTTACTAAAGGACGTCCCAGACAAACTTTTAAAATAGGTTCTTTTGCATTTACTTATGTTAGAAATACTCACTCAATTGCAGATAGCTTTTGTTTAATTATTCATACCCCAGCAGGAAAAATTGTACATTCTGGTGACTTTAAGTTTGATTTTACTCCTGTAGATGGTGAATTCTTTGATGTGTACTCACTAGCACAGGTTGCCGAAGAAGGAGCTTTGCTTTTAATTAGTGATAGCACAAATGTAGAAAGAGATGGTTACACACCTTCAGAACGCTCTGTATACAGACGTTTGGAGGAAGAATTCAATAAGGCACCTGGAAGAATTATTGTTACTACATTTGCTTCACAAGTACATAGGATTAGGCAAATATTAGATATCTGTGTAAAAGCTGAAAGAAAGGTTGCAATTCTTGGTCGTTCAATGTTGCTCTTAGCAACCATTTCACGAGAGCTTGGGCTTATGAAATTCCCTGATGGGCTTTTAATTAATCTTGAAGATGTTAAGAAGCTACCTGATGAAAAAATTGTAATTTTAACAACAGGCTCTCAAGGAGAACCCTTATCAGCACTAACCAGAATGGCCTATGATGAACACAAACAAATATCAATTCAGCCAAAAGATACAATTATAATTTCAGCTACTCCTATTCCAGGAAATGAAAGAGCTGTTGCAAATGTAGTTAATGCTTTAAGTGCAAAAGGAGCAATGGTAATTTATGGTCGGGAATCAGGGGTACACGTCTCTGGTCATGCTTGTAAAGAAGAGCAGAGACTGCTTTTAAATATTGTAAAACCAAAATATTTTTTACCAGCACATGGTGAATATAGGATGCTTGTCATGCATGGAAACCTGGGTGTAGAGTGTGGCGTTGATCCAAAAAATGTTTTTATTATGGAAAATGGTGATGTACTTGAATTGTGTAATAGTACAGCACAACTAAATGGCCAAGTTCCTGCCGGCATAATAATGGTAGATAGTACACGAGTGGGTGATGTGGATGAAAATATTCTTGAACAAAGACATAAACTTGGGTCAGAAGGGCTTTTAAGTATAACGGTTACTATTGCTAACGGAAAAATTCTTACAGAGCCTTCAATAGAAGCTAAAGGACTGGTTTTAGCTCAAGAAGATAAAACACATGGACAATTTATGGTAGATGCAAAAAAAGTAACTTTAAGTTGTTTAACTGAATGTTTACAAAGTAATGGCAAAAATCTAGACTCTCTTAAAGAAAAGGTTAAATCCGAGTTAATAACTTTAATCCACAAAGAATTAAAAAGAGAGCCCTTATTGCAGATTGTTATATTAGAATCCCAGTAAAGGATAGGGAAAAACCGTTTCTACTTACCGCTCGTTTCGCACTAATGCTCAACTCGCTCTTCCTTACATGGCGCTTTTTGGTGAATAAATCACACAAAAAGCTTATTTATGATCTTATACATTAGGGCTAGACAGTAACGAAACCCCTTTATTTTATATCGTCAAGTAATTCATAACCTTTATGGGGTATTAATTATTTAGATGAATATCTCAAAATTAACAATTTCAAATGTTCATGAAATAGATGTCAATGAGCTACCAGATAAAAAGCTTGTGGCTAAGCTTCTTTTAGAACAAACCATTAAAGTACCAGGAGACATAATTATAATTAATAACAAAAGCTATATTACGGTTGAAAAAATAAACCATTATTATTTTGATGGAGCACGGTATCAGTTTGCAAAGATGAGTTTAATGGTTAGGCCTTTAGAAAATTTTTATTAGTGATGATTCTACTTACTTATTCGTCTGTGAAAATTATTAGCCGATTTTTGTTGACCACCAGAAAATTTGCTTTGATTTGAAAATTGTTGAAATGGTTTAGGATCCTTTCCAAAGGAAGGCTTAGTACTTTTACTTTGTGGTTGTACTTTGTCTTGTGGATTGTCTTTTTGTCTTTTTTGATCTTTATTT
The DNA here is from genome assembly GCA_023250175.1 of Candidatus Melainabacteria bacterium. Taxonomy (GTDB): domain Bacteria; phylum Cyanobacteriota; class Vampirovibrionia; order 2-02-FULL-35-15; family 2-02-FULL-35-15; genus JAHFBD01. Next base: position 946 of record JAHFBD010000184.1, on the reverse strand, counting down.
GCCATAATTTTATACTCCATAATTTATCTATGTAATACATTATACCCTATATTATTTATTTAATATCGCTCTATAGATTGAAATTTTCTTTGAAGTAAAGTATCATCACATTAATTCAAAATATATGAAAATAATTCCACCTATTTGGTCCTCATTAAAGTATATTCTTTCTAGCGCAGAAAGAGAAGCAAGAAGAAGTGGTATCCCTGCATATATTGATAAAGAAATAAGACTTGTTAAAGGCTTTGAGAAATTAGTTAATGCTAAACCTGCTCCTAATCAGTGGTTCCTGTTTAATGAGTTAACAACAAAAAAAACTCATAAGAATGAAGAGGTAGTTGCAGCTTTTACTAAACTTGCATTGTCAAAACCTACTGAGAAAGAATGGGCATTTTTCGAAGAAATATTTTCCCGCTATCAAGAAAAAAATTGGATACTTATACATCTAGCAAGATACTGTGCTAACGTGTTTGAACAAAAGCCTACAGACGATGAATTATTATTTCTTAAACAACTAGTAGATCATCAAGAAAAAATTAATCGCCCGGCAGATTATTTAATTTATGCTTTTAGTGATTTGCTTCAAACAAGACGAGATAGTGAACAATGGCTATCTTTTAAAAATAAAGCTAGCAGTAACATGAGAGCTAATACTGATGTAGAAGTCCTAACACATGTTTTTGCTAATGTAATACCACACAATCCTCCAAAAGAAAAACTAGAACTAGTTTTTTCAGCACATGATTTTTATTCAGAACAAGGATGGATTTATGATGCCAAAGCTGTAAAAGGATTATGTCGAGTATTAGCAGAGGTTATTAAAACAGAACTTAGCCCTGATCAAATTAAGATTTACAAAGAGCTTTTATCACATCAAAGAACTCAAAAGCAAGAAATAGAAAATCTTTCATATCACTACTTAAATTTTATTAAATCTAATATTGGT
>JAHFBD010000021.1:16263-16865 GCA_023250175.1 Candidatus Melainabacteria bacterium | reverse complement strand
GGCTCCAAGGTTTTTAGTAGGGAAAAAACTCAGTGTCCCTATATCCCCAAAAGTACCTACTGATTTACCATTGTACTTAGCACCTAAAGCTTGGGCACAGTCTTCAATTACATAAAGCCCATGTTTTTTACCAATATTAACTACTTTTTCAATTTCACAAGGCTGACCGTATAAGTGTACAGGAATAATTGCTTTTGTTTTTTTTGTAATTTGTGACTCTATTTTTTCTGGGTCAATATTAAAATCACTTTCTTGAATATCTATAAATTTTGGTACTGCACCAACTAAAGCAATAGCTTCACTGGTAGCAAAAAAACTATGAGAGACAGTAATGACTTCGTCTTGTGGCTTTATATCTAATGCCATAAGAGCTAATGAAATAGCATCAGTACCATTTGCGCAAGTAATTACATGCTTGCAGTTTAAATATTGTGCTAATTCTTCCTCAAAAGAAGAAACATTTTTTCCCATTATGTAGTGCCCGGAAGATAAAACTTCTAATACTGCTTTATCCACTTCTTCTTTAATTGAGTTGTAATGAGCTTTTAAATTAACAATTTGAATCATATTTTTTTAATTCCTCTCAAATTAAGATTTTAAAT
>JAHFBD010000021.1:2803-16253 GCA_023250175.1 Candidatus Melainabacteria bacterium | reverse complement strand
TAAATTCCTCAAACACAAATTTGTTTTGTATAGCTGGATCAAAATAAGGATTTGTATTTGAATGTAGCATACTTGTTAAACTATCACTTCTAATGCGGATTTTTAAACCAATGGCCTCACAAAATTTTAGTCCATAAAGAACCAGGGTATATGGTATGGGGATAAATACAGGTTTTTTTCCTTTTGCATTTACCATGGTTTTTAAAATGTTTTTAAAAGTCTTTCCTGTTTTAAATGCTGCAGTAATAGGCTTACCGTTAGCTTTAATCTCATCAGTGCAAATATTAAAAACAAGTTTGCACAAATCACTTATATGAACCATATACATAATGTTGTTTCCATTGCCAATTACTGGAATTATATTTGTAATAGATGTTACTTTATTTAAGGCACCAAACATTCCACCAGAGTCTTTTCCATAGACTAATCCTGGACGAATTATTGTAGCTCCTAGTTTTATAGCTTCTTTTTCAACTTCTAATTTGGCTTTTCCATATAATGATGTACAGTCTTCAAATGCAGCAATAGAAGAAATAAATATTATTTTTTTAATACCATTGTCTTTAGCTGCTTTTAAGAGAGCAATACTTCCTTGTACATTAGTTTTATAAATATCTTTCCATGTTCTTACCTTGAAATCATAAGCACAATGAATTAGTGCATCAATGCCATTAAAAATATTTGATTCAAGCTCTTTGCCTAAAGTATAAGGAATTATTTTTTTGTCTTGTGTGTTTATATTTTTTGCAATATGTTTAAGCTCAAAAACGTCCCAATTGTTTTTAATAAAATGTTCTTTAATTCGTGAACCTACAAAGCCACTTGTACCTGATATTATGCATTTTTTATTTTTATCTTCCATTTATATATCATTATATCGAGATGCTATCCTATGTGCATTTGCCATAATCGTTAGTGTAATAGTTGTAGCTGGTATGCTTGGAAAAACTGATGCATCTACTATATGTACCTTTTTGAATCCATAAGGACGACCTAAAATATCTGTCTCAAACTCATGTGGTTTATCTCTCATAGGAAATGTCCCACCAGAATGTGAACCATAGCCTGGTGGTGGGATTTTTGTAATGCCTGGTATTGGAATAGCTTTAAATGAGTCTTTGTAAGTAAAAAACTTTTTATATACTCCACTAACTATTGTTTTTACTTTGTTATTTGTTTGTGCTTCAAAGAGAAGCTTATTATTTTTTTGTAACTTAACAGATATTTCAGATGAGTCATTAGAGTGTAAATATCCCATTATTACAACGAGTCTGCCAAGAAGTTCATTTACGGGATATTGAACTAAAGGTAAAAAATATTTTAATGGAGTGTTTTTAATGGCTCTTAAATATAAATCGTTATAGGTGTAAACTTGCAGATTTATAGTGTTTGCACTTAGATTTTTATCAAACAATTCAATAAATACTTGTGAAAGTGTAAATAAGTTTTCATTTAATATGTCACTTACTTTTTTATATCTAATTAGAGGAATTAAAAACCATTGACTGTCTTTCATTGTGACTTTTTCATTATATGCTTTAAGTGATTCAAGAATGATTTTAGTAGATGGAACTACACCGCAAGCAAGATAAACTCTTAATGCTTTAAAAGTTATTTCTTCATTGTTTGTTCTTGAGGTCGCAGTAATAGTCACTTCACCACTTGATTCATGAACTTTTTTTACAATCACATTTTTTATATAGTGAAATTTCTCATTTTTTAAAAGCTCATTTAGTGTAAAAGCTGAATTATATATTGCTTCATAAGGGCAGCCATAATGGCATAACCCGCAATATTTACAACCATGATTGCTATTTGTCTCATTAACTTTAACGGCAAGTCTTGAATATCCAAAATCAAATCCAGAAGAGTTTAATGTGTTTTTATTTGATATTAAATCGCTCATTAAAGAAGTAGCTTGGTTACTGTATTTTATTTCTTGATATTTTTTTGTATAAAGTGGAAACTTTAAAGAAAGATCATCATTCGTGGCTGCAAGATCTATTAGTGATAAAGCTGATTCATAATGCGGACTAAGCTCTTTAACACCAATAGGCCAATCCTTTATATCCTCATCTATATATGGAAGAAGTGCTGCACCCCAGATATTGCTTAGCCCACCTTTTGCTAAAGACATTCTAAGCTGTACATTTTTTATTTCGTTAGGAAAAAATCTTTCTGTTTCACGTGTAGGAAAATCTGAGCCATAAACCCCTTTTACAAACGATCCACTTGGATTAACTTTTGTATTGCCTTTAATAGTGTTTATATCATTTTGATTCCAGTTATCAGGAAGTGTATTAGATAATTTTTCAAGTAAAGTTTTTTGTTGTGATTCTAGCTCAAGTCCGGAATCCAGCATAGTAACTTCAAGTCCTTGTTTAAGTAAGGCATGAGCACATGCTACTCCGCTTGGTCCTGAGCCGACTACATAGATCATTATTTACATTTCCTTTAGGTGATATTTATTAAGCGGATTTAATTTTAGCATGTGGATTGTAACCCATGGTTACATTAGCTCTTAATTAGGTCAGCGATTTTACCTACTACAAAAAAATATTTTTATTTGGTTGAATTATGATTACTTATGAAAAGAATTGTTGTTGTTCTATTTCTTCTTTTACTTTTGACTAAGCCTGTATTAGTCTTTGCTTCTGAATCAGAATATATTGGTTTTGAATTAACCGTTTCTAATAACACCCTTCTTAAGCCAGGCTATGGACTGTTGTTGGATATTATTCCTGATAAAGGAATATTAAATCCTAATTGTGAACTTCCTGAAATTACATTTACAAGCCCTAAACAATTAACCAAAACAATAATTTTAAAGGACTGCATTCCCAAAGAAGCAAATACTTTTGAAGTAATAATCAAGCGAAATCCGAACTGGCTAAAAATGATACAGGAGAGATTAAAAGGAACTCCTGTAGAAGATGTAGATTTATTAACTAATCCAAAAGCAACAATAGCAATAAGACAAACCTATGAAATAGAGTATGGTGAGATAGGAAACGATGATGAAGAGACAGCTTTACTGAATATAGGGGACAATAATTCTAAAGCTATTGATATTGATGGAAGAAAAATAACAGTAGAAGAAATAAAAAATATACTTTTAACCCTTGGATATTTAACAAATAAAGATGAAACCACATATACCCTACAAACAAATGAAGACCTTGCAAAATTAGTAAAGGATTATTGTTTAAATAAAGACAAATCAAATCTTAAATACCAAACGACAACAATACAAGGATACTGTTCATATACAGAGTTTAAGGCAAATGAAGAAGACATAAAAACCGTATTAGACATAAATGACTTTTTAAGGGGATTACAAACATCTAACCAAGAATTATTTAACTCAATAAAAGAAAATCCATCTTTAGCTACAGCAATATTGACATTTACCATAGGTGCAGGAGTAATAACTACAGCAAGCACTACAATAGATCCTTTTCTGCCAATTGTATTTGCTGAGTTTAGTGCGGGAGGATTAGCTACTCAGATAGATACAATAAAAACCCAGTTATTAACATATTCGCAGGAAAATAATTTATTTAAAGCTGGATATATATTGGGAGAAGTTACAAAATTAATAGGATTATCAGGTGTAATAGCATGGGCATCTAAAAGTACTACTACCGTATCATTTAATGAATATGCTCAAGTACTTAAACAAATAGAAGAATTAAAAACTCAAAATCTTAATGAGTTATCAAAGCTTTTATATACACAGTTAGAAAAAATAGCAATAACTCAAGATGAAACATTACAAACACAATTAAAAACAAATCTAAATAATTTTTCATCAATAGTTTCAAAACTAACAAATGAAGCAAAGAGTGTATTAAATGAATTAGTCAAGAGATTTGAAATAAGAGGATTAGACAAGTCTAAGATTGTAATCAAGTTTGGAGGTTTAGAAAATGAAGCACAAGATCATTTTATAAAAATTACAAACCGTGATAACCTGGCAATAACATTAAATGATACAGAGTTAAATGATTTATTGTTTGTATTTGGAGAGAATGTAGAAGAAGGTAGATTAGGTAGTGAAGTTATTAGGGTTAGTAAAAACCTAATAACTGGTAAACCAAGCTATGTGCCGGAGAGGGGGGCTAGGGTGGATTTAAAATCTAAAATTGATGATGTAATAAAAGGTGAACGTTCTTTTGCCAATAGAGATGGAAAAACTTTTTTTACTAATATTTCTGAAATAAAGGATCTGGGTGGATATAAATTATTAAGAAAATTAGGATTAGATACAATTAGTGATATTGAGAGATTACAAGGTGAAGAGCTAATAGTTGTAGAGTTCGATACCAATAGTCTAACAATTGAACTACCTACTAAAAATAATTTAATAGTTAATCCAAGTTTTGTATTAGGTGGTATTACTAGTGGTGGTGGATATGAAGCTATAAGTGTAGGTGAGCCATTATCCATAGCTTCTGTGGAAACACTAAAGAGTGTAAATGGTGTAACCAGTTCACTAGGTATATTAAAATTAAAAGAAATAGAAATCAATGATTTACTACTCAAATCTTTAAATCCAGCTAGTGTGGAAGAAATAAACAGGTTATTATTAAAGTTAAAATCTGAAGGGAGGATATAATTTTATGTTTGACAGTGGTTTAGAATTTAAGACGCTTGATGAGATAAAAGAATATTGTATAATGCATGATTTGACTTTTAAAGAATATGATGGATATTCGATAAAAGGAAAAATATATAATGACAAAGATTCAGAAGTTGGATTTGTCAGTGATGCATCATTGTCTTCCTTCAAAAACAAAAATGATGCAATAAAATGGATTTTATGTTTTACATAACAGTTACTAGGTAGTTGTTATACCAAATGTGGTAAACATCTAGCTAACACAAAACCAACTTGTGCTCCGCATTGTTTCCTTCAGCCCCTCCGACCATCCTTACGGACGGTTCCCGTCAGGGCATTCAGGAAATCAATGCTACGCTGCTGGTTTTGTTCGATTGATTTTCACAAATGATATTATTTATCCCTTGCAAACCACGCACTCCCCATAAAATATCGTCTACTAGCAAAGAAAGCCATGGTAGACCCAGAAGCTAATTCTCTATATAGTTTCTGAGCCTTACTAAGAAAACTGTTTTCAAATGGAAAAAGATCAATTATTGGTAACCCAATATTTAGCGTATTTGCAGCAGCACCAATATTAAATAATATTTTGTTTTCGTTTTTCTCTTTTTCTTTAAAATCCCATAGATTAGGAAGAGTAAATTTAAAAAAATAAATCAAGTGTTGTGTAGCTATTCCTATAGATGATAATGAATTAATAATTGTATTCTCACTTCCTTTAAATTTAAGCCATGATTTTATAGGAGTAAATAAACCACAGAATGCAAAGCCTAATAAACCTAGCGGGGCAGTTATTATTTCGGAAATTTGTTTGGATGTAACATCTTTATTGCTATAACGGATAAGTTTGTAAAGTAGTTTGGGCATGTGTTTGAATCGTCTCCATTTGATTTTATTTGAATGTAATCTATTTCTCCACCACAATGCATTAGCCAGGTGAGCTATTGAGTGATAGCTATCTTTTATTTCACTTCCAAATAAAGAAGTTAGTGGTAATGCTATTGGATTTATTTTCTTTTCTATAAAACAAGCAATTTCACCTATATTTGCAGCATGCGGCCTATGTGTTTCATCGAAACCTAAATCATCATCTTTTCTAGAGTAAATGTTATATTGCTCATTACTTCTTAAACCAAAAAAAACAGACTGAAATAAATTTAAAATCTTATTTAGTGACGAGTTTTCATTAGTAACTGTCTTAATACATCCTAGTGTTGTAGCAGATAGACCATATATTAGTGAGTTCTTTCCATGCTCAGTATTAGCTTTAGCCCAATATGGATTTTCACCCCACTTAAAAGTAGCATTACTAATACTGTTCATACTAGTACTATGCCCAAAAAGCAAGTGTAAAAAATCATTTACAAAATTGAGAAATACAAGGTTAATTGCCTTAAACTAATCAGAGACAAAATAGGTGATGAGGTTAAAAGTTATGAGAATAAAATCAGATATGAGCTTAACTTTAATTAATAAGATAGAAGCACGAATTAAAGCTTTAAAAACAGGGATTGATCTTGATAAACATTATTCTGGGGCTGAATTAAATAAACTGCAGATAGATGAAGAAGCAAGGGGAGAAGAAGTAAATTTATTACAAGATTCCATAGACAACCACACCCCAATGTAAATAAGCTTTTAAATGGTTAAATTATAAAACTAAAATCTTTTACAAAAATCACTTATTACTTCAAGCATATAATTTCTCCTGAGCTTATCGATGCCTGGATATACACCAAGCCAAAAGCTATTACTCATTACTAATTCAGTATTTGTTAAATTGCCGAAGACTCTATGCTTTATGTTTGTGTATGCTGGTTGTCTTAGAATATTACCAGCAAATAAATTTCTTGTTGCTACTTTCTTTTCCTCTAGATAGATCACTATATCTTGCTTTGTAAAAGGAGCATCAGGCTTTACTGTAAGCATAAATCCAAACCAAGAAGGATCAGACTGTGGTGTCGCTTGTGGGAGAATAAAATATTTTTCCAATGGTTGTAATCCTTCAAGAAGTGCTCTATGGTTATCTTTTCTTGCTTGTACAAATTCTGGCAGCTTTTCAATTTGAGCTAATCCTATAGCTGGTTGCATATCTGTAATTTTTAAATTGTAACCAATATGTGAAAATATAAACTTATGATCATAGCCTTTTGGAAGACTACCTAATTCCCATGCAAAACGCTTTCCGCAAGTATTATCTTTTCCAGGAGCACACCAGCAATCTCTTCCCCAGTCCTTAAAACTAGCAAGATACATTTTTAGTATAGAGTTGTTTGTAACTACTGCCCCACCTTCTCCCATCGTTATATGGTGAGCAGGATAAAAACTGAAGGTGCCGATATCTCCAACAGTCCCACAAAATTGTCCATTATAAGTACTTCCTAAAGCATCGCATGTATCTTCTATTACCCAAAGATTGTGCTTTTTAGCGATACTCATAACAGCATCAAGATTAAATGGGTTTCCAAGCGTATGAGCTACCATTATTAATTTTGTTTTTGGACTTATTGCTTCTTCAAGTTTTGAAACGTCAATATTATATGTCCCAAGTTCAATATCTAAAAACACAGGAACCATTCCATACTGGATTCCAGGATTGACAGTGGTTGGGAATGATGCAGCTACAGTGATAAACTCATCACCTGGCATAAGTCTTCTATTTATTTTCTCTAGTTCATTAGCTGTAAGTGCTGCAAAGGCTAACAAATTTGCAGAAGAACCAGAATTTACAAGAAGAGAATGCTTAACTCTTAAATACTCATTTAACTTTTCACTAAATAAGCTTTCATACCTTCCACCAGTAAGCCAAAACTCAAGGGATGAATCTACAAGATTTAGTAGTTCTTCCTCATTAAATACACGCCCTGCATAGTTTATATATGTTTGTCCTGGAATAAATTTCTTTTCAGCAAATTTTACTGCATGCCATTCTTTTACGAGATTCATTATCTCAGAATGGATTTCTTTTTCTGTTCTTATAGTTGTTGTTATTTTATCCATAAACTTTATTTGTTTTTACCTACTGCTGGTTTCTTCGCTGCACTCCCAAAGCCGGCTTTCCATAGTGCTTCCAGTCTGCTATTTATAATGCCTTACAGATTTTACCAAGTTTCTTATAATTTGGGGGATAAAATCTTATCTTATAAGTTATTTACTTAGAAATGTAGATGAATTCATATCTAATAGAAATATATAATATAGAACTAACCTTTTTACGGTTCGTCAGTCATAATAATATAAGCATTGGAGGATAGTTTAAATAAAATGAAAGCAGTAATTCTTGCGGGTGGATTAGGTACAAGACTAAGTGAAGAAACTTATGTTAAACCAAAACCAATGATTGAAATTGGTGGTAAGCCAATCCTTTGGCATATTATGAAGATTTACTCAGCTTATGGAATTAATGATTTTATTGTATGTTGTGGTTATAGATCATTTATGATCAAACAGTATTTTGCAAATTATTTTCTTTATACCTCAGATGTTACGTTTGACATAAAAAATAATAAAATGGATATACATCAACAGACCTCAGAATCCTGGAAAGTAACACTGGTTGATACTGGTGAAGATACAGGTACTGGTGGGCGCTTAAAGAAAATCAGAGATTATCTTGGTAATGAGACTTTTTGTTTTACTTATGGTGATGGTGTTTCCAATGTAAATATTTCTAAACTCATTGACTCTCATAAAAAAAATAAAAAACTAGCAACTCTTACAGCAGTTCAGCCACCGGGTAGATACGGTTATATGAAAATTGCTGGGGACGTTGTTAATAGTTTCGTAGAAAAACCACAGGGTGATGGTGGATGGATAAATGGTGGTTTCTTTGTTTTAGAACCGAAAGTGATAGATTATATATCAGCATATGAGACTAATTGGGAGAGAGAACCTTTAGAACATCTTGCCATTGATGGAGAGCTTTCTGCCTTTAAACATTCTGGATTTTGGCATGCAATGGATACACTTAGGGATAAAAATATGCTTGAAGGTTTATGGGATTCTGGAAGTGCACCCTGGAAAGTCTGGTAAATGGTTACAAAGACTGATTTTCTTGTAATCGGCGGTGGAATAATAGGGATAAGTGTTGCAAGAGAACTAATAAAAACCTTCCCTGACACAAAAATAACACTAATAGAAAAAGAAAACGATTGTGGTTTACATGCAAGTGGCAGAAATAGTGGGGTTTTGCATGCAGGGTTTTATTATACAGGTGATAGCTTAAAAGCAAGATTTACAAAAGATGGCAATAAAGCTCTTACGAATTATTGTGAAGAGAAGAAAATAAAAATCAATAAGTGTGGAAAACTTGTTGTCGCTAAGAATGAAAATGATTTACTTCTTCTTGATGAATTACTTAAGAGAGGTAAAACAAATGGAGTTAGTTTAAACAAAGTTTCTGAAGAAGAAGCTAAATGTATTGAGCCTAGGGCTAAAACTTATCAAAGAGCTCTTTTTTCTCCAACAACATCTACTGTTAGCCCACAAGAAGTTTTAAAAGCAATGAAACATGATGCTCTTAGTGAAGGTGTTAAGATCCTTTCAGGAATAAAATATGTAAAAAGGGTAAAAAATAATATTCTTACTTCTGATGGAATATTTGATGCCGGATATATTATAAATGCAGCAGGACTTTATGCTGATGTTATTGCACATGATTTCGGATTTTCTAAACAGTATAAAATACTTCCTTTTAAAGGGCTTTATCTTTACTCAAATGAACCTATAGGTTCTATTCGAACCAATATTTATCCAGTGCCTGATTTAAGAAATCCATTCTTAGGAGTTCATTTTACTATTACTGTAGATGGAAATGTAAAAATTGGACCGACAGCAATTCCTGCTTTCTGGCGAGAGCAATATAATTTCTTTGATAACTTTAACCTCTTTGAATTTGTTGATATCGTTAATAGAGAAATTGATTTATTTATGTTTTCTAAATTTGATTTTAAAAAGCTTGCTATTGAAGAGATTCAAAAATATTCAAAATTAAAAATGGTTCAATTAGCCTTTATGCTTGCTTCTGATGTACAAGAGAAGCATTATAAGACATGGGGAAGATCTGGTATAAGAGCTCAACTTGTTAATTTAAAAGAAAAAAAACTTGAAATGGATTTTGTAATTGAAGGAAATGAAAAATCATTACATATATTGAATGCGGTTTCACCTGGGTTTACCTGTGCAATTCCTTTTGCAAAACATGTTTGTGATAAAATAAATAACTTGCTTAAAGGAGTAAAGAATTGAAAATATTAATCACAGGAAATATGGGATATATTGGATCTGTAACGGTTAAGTATCTTAGAATGTTATACCCAGATGCTGTTTTAATTGGTTATGATAATGCTTACTTTGCTCATTGTTTAACCAATGCAGGTTATATACCTGAAAGGTATATTGATCTACAATATTTTGGTGATATTAGGATTTTTCCAGATAGCCTCTTGTCTGGTCTGGATGTAATAGTACACCTTGCAGCTATTTCAAATGATCCAATTGGTAATGTAAATGAAGAAGTAACACTGGATGTTAATTATCGCTCTAGTATTATATTAGCTAAAAAGGCAAAAGAGTTTGGGGTAAAAAGTTTTGTTTTTGCTTCAAGTTGTAGTGTTTATGGTTTTGCTGAAGATGGAGCAAAATCTGAAGAGTCCTTAGTAAATCCTCTTACAGCTTATGCTAAGTCAAAGGTTCTTACCGAAAATGATTTGAAATTACTTGCTGATAAAAATTTCAATGTCACATGTCTGAGATTTTCTACTGCATGTGGTATGAGTACTAGACTGAGACTAGATCTTGTTTTAAATGATTTTGTAGCCGCAGCGATTATCTCAAACAAAATACAAATTTTGAGTGATGGCTCGCCATGGAGACCACTTATTAATATAAATGATATGGCAAGAGCCATTGACTGGGCAATAAACAAAAAAAATGAAAGTGGTGAAGAGTTTATTATTGTTAATGTCGGAAGTGAAGAATGGAACTATAAAATCAAAGAGCTTGCCGATGCGGTTGCTAAAGTTATTCCAGATGTTGAAGTGTCTGTAAATAAAGATGCGCAACCAGATAAACGTTCTTATAAAGTAAACTTTGAAAGATTTAAAAAACTTGCGCCGCAACACCAACCTAAATATGATTTAATTAAAACAATTACTGATTTAAAAAATGGATTAAATGAAATGGGTTTTCAAGAAAAAGATTTCCGTAATTCATCTTTCATCAGATTGAAGGTGCTGGAAAATTTCAAAAATAATAAATTGTTAAATTTGGATTTTAAGTGGATTAAATGATGAAATGATATTCCATGAAACAAAAATAAAGAGTGTTTTTATAATCGAACCTGAGTTAATAAAGGATGAAAGAGGATTTTTTGCAAGAATGTGGTGTGCGAAAGAATTTGCAAACCATGGACTCAACCCTAATCTTTCTCAAATAAGTGTAGCTTTTAACTCTAAAAAACATACTTTAAGAGGGATGCATTATCAGCAAGCACCCCATGAAGAAGCTAAGCTTGTAAGGTGTACAAGTGGTTCTATTTATGATGTGATTATTGATTTAAGAGCTAATTCAAAAACATTTAAAGAATGGTTTAGTATAGAACTTAGTGCTAATAGTCATAAAATGATTTATGTTCCAGAAGGATGTGCACATGGATATATAACCTTAGAAGACAATATAGAAGTGCTTTATCAGATGTCTACTTTTTATTCACCCAATCATTATGTCGGGGTAAGATGGAATGATCCTGCTTTTAATATAAATTGGCCTTTTTGTGAAAATCTCATTATTTCTGAAAAAGATAAAAGCTATCCGGATTTTAAGATAATTACTTAAAACATTTCTGTTTTAAACTCTTCAAAGATTCTGTTTAGATCAGCTGTTTGTCCATCGTGATATAACTTATAATTTCGTAGTCCCTTTGTATGTAAGTAATAGCAAAAAGTTGCAACAAGCACATGAATACCATATTTCCAGATGTTTACATAACATTTTTCAGTGCCATAGTGAGTATCAATTGTAACCTCACCAATCTTTAGTTTGTTTTTTATAAAAAGAATAATTATCTCTGTATCAAAATGATAATAACTATCACATAGATGAAACGGTACTTTAGCAAGTGCTGATGTTCTAAATATTCTATAACCAGAATGAAATTCGCTTATATTTGTACCGAGCAACATATTTTGAAAAGCAGTCAGAGCTTTATTCCCCAGATATCTATGTAGTGGCATTCCACCTTTAAGTGGATCTCCAGTCATTCTTGAACCGAACAATAAATCAATAGATTTATCCTTTTCCATAGTTTCAATCATTATAGGAAGTTTTTCCGGTGCATATTGTGCATCGCCATGAAGCATTATCACCATGTCATAGCCTTGTTTTATAGCATATGCATAAGCAAGTTTCTGACTACCTCCATAGCCAAAGTTCTTTGCATTTCTAAATATTTTTAAATTCTTTAAATCCGATTTTTTTTCTCTATAACCGATAGCCATTAAATATGTGTAATCAGAGCTGTTATTGTCAACTACAAAAACTTCCTGAACTTTTTCTTTGACTTGAGCTGGTATTCTTTCAAAAACTTTTGGTAAAGTAGCTGTAGCATTGTAACAGGGTATATAAATGCATATTTTTGACTCTGGATCTGGGTTTATCAGCGGAAACTGTCCAGTCTTTTCCATCTTTTGTTTTGTTTCTTTTATGGCATTTTCTAAGGTGCACCATATTACTCCAGTATCTTTTATTGATTTATCATTAACTAATCCTGCTTTCAAAGGTCTTTTTGCAATGTAGTTCATAGATTCAGAATCAGTTTTAATAATTAAATCTTCATTTAGTTCATAGACCTGTGCTATTAGTTTGGCAAGATCATATCTGCTAATGACTTCTCCATTGGTTAAATTATAGGTGCCATATTTTTTTTGTTTAATTAATTCAAATGAAAATTTTGCTATATCTGAAGCATAGCTTGGTGTTGCACTCATGTCAGTAGGTACTTTAATTTCTTTACCGGTGCTTAAGCTATTTATAACTGAATAAAGAAAATTTTTCCTTTGTTTTTCATAATCAAAAACCCAAGTTGTTCTAAATAGATAATGATTTTTTGGAAGAAATGTCTTAAGTGCAATTTCTGAGGCAAGTTTGTGTGAACCATAAAAATTAAGAGGATTAGGTATAGAATCTTCTTTATATGGGCCTTCTTTTCCATCAAAAATATAATCACTACTAAAAAATGCTATCGGTATATTCTTTTCTTCTGATACTTTAAAGAGAGTTGATAACTTTTCTACATTGTTTAACCAACTGTCTTTTGGATTTTGTTCAATATGGTCTACGTTTGCATTTGCTGCGGGACAAATAATAACATCAGGCGAAAACTTTTTTAAGAGATTTATAATTTCATTTGCATCTCCATAATCAAACCTATATAGTTCTTCTTGTGGATGATTTAAATATGTTCCAATTGCTTCATCGCCTAATCTTTTTGCTTCGGCATACAATGTACCACCGACTAAACCAGAAGCCCCAATTATTAAAGGTCTCATATTACTACCTAGCTAGCATAATATTTCTAAGTAACCAACTTATAAGGTAAGATTTTATCCCAAAAATTACAAAAACTCGGTAAAATCTGTAAAGTGTTATAAATAGCAGACCGGAAGCACTTTGGGAAGCCGGTTTTGGGAGTGCAGCGAAAAAAACGGCTGTAGGTAGAAGAGGTCTCATATATGAAAATTATGCCATGAAAAGCTTGTTAGATTTTTAAAAGGTTATAATTATTGCTTAGGATTCTTCAAAAGGGTTACTACGTATATAATATAACAATAT
>JAHFBD010000021.1:0-2793 GCA_023250175.1 Candidatus Melainabacteria bacterium | reverse complement strand
TAGTAATGATTTCAATGAATGAAGAAAAAGCAGTTGGTTCAGTCATTGATAGCATAAAACAAGTAGTTCCTAATGCAGAAATATTAATAGTAGACAGTAGTACTGATAAGACAGCAGAGATAGCTACTGAAAAAGGAGCTAAGGTTATAAAACAATTTCCTCCAAAAGGCTATGGTAGAGCTATGGAACTAGCTTTAAAATCTGCTTCAGGAGATGTAGTCATAACTATGGATTGTGATGGCACATATCCATCAGAAGATATTCCTAAACTATTTGAGTTAGCTGAAAAAGGATATGATCTTGTCAACACCACACGAGTTTTACACAAACCAAAACATATGCCACTAGCAAATTTTCTAGCAAATAGATTGTTTGCATTGGTTACACAGGTTAGACATGGAATTAAAACTACAGATGTTCATAGTGGAATGCGTGCTTATAAAAAAACTTTAATACATGCTTTAGAGTGGAGCCCAGGTGGTGCAGCATTTCCTGTAGAGCTTTTAATCAGAAGTGTTAAAAATGGGTATAAGTTTATAGAAGTACCTATTGATTATTTTGAACGATTAGGAAATACTACACTAAATAAGCTCGATAGTACTGTTTGGACTTTTAAAAGGATATTTTGTAAGAAGTATTACCATTAAACAAAACATAATCCCCTTTGCTTGATAGCTACGATCTGAGAATTTGCGGTAATAATTTTAAAAAATCCAAAATAGGCAAAGCTTCTTATTTTATGTTTAAATCTTAAAGTGTTGTTTCCAAAAACATATAAAAAATGGAAATAGCATTTCCAATAATAGATGTTATTGGAATAGAAATCCTAATTTTATTAAAAAAACGGTGAGCTGAAATTACAAAAGAATTGTTACATAATTTTAACAAGTTGACAAATATTTTATTACATGTTAAATTAACCTCACTAAAATTACATGTAAGAATAGTTAGGATATGAATATAATTACAAAAAGAAAAGAATTAGAAAAAAGAGGGGTAAAACTTCCTTGTAACGTTGTAAAAAGAAAGATTAAAGACAAGATAGTACCCTGGTTGAAAAGAAATGAAATAATAATAATTACAGGGGCACGTCAAACAGGTAAAAGTGTTCTTCTGTATCAGTTAATTTATGATTGTCTTTTACCAAAGACTTCAAATGTATTTTATTTTAACCTGGATATTCCACATCATCTTGACCTTATTAGAAATCAGGATCAGGTAATAGATTTAGTAAATAAGTACAAAGGTAAGGTATACATATTTATTGATGAAGTTCAACGGTTACATGAGCCAGGTCTTTTTCTTAAAGGTCTTTATGATTTACATTTGCCTTTAAAAATAATTGTTTCAGGCTCAAGTTCTATTGAAATGAGAAGTAAAGTGCACGAAGCTTTGACAGGGAGAAAGGTTGTCTTTCATGTCAGTCCTTTTGACCTTGAAGAACTGTCACACGTTATGTTTCCTAAAGAACATTTTACAGAAATTATAAAGGATGAAAATAGTTTTAGAAAATTATTAAATAATTATCTAACCTATGGTGGTTATCCTGCTGTCGCAGTAGAAAAAAGCAATCAGATGAAATGGCACATTCTAAAAGAAATCTTTTATAGCTACATAGAGAAAGATATAAAATTGTTTCTTAAGGTAGAGAATGAAAGAGCATTTATTAATCTGGTTAAAATACTTGCATCACAAATTGGCAATCTGGTTAATAAGGATGAGTTATCTAATACTTTAGGGATTCATAAAAATACACTTGAGAATTACTTATTTTACCTTGAGCAAACTTTCATACTAGACTTTGTTAAACCATTTTATAAAAATCCAAGAAAAGAACTTTTAAAAAGTCCCAAAGTTTATTTTAATGACTTGGGAGTTCGAAATTTTGCTGTTGCTAGCTTTGGAGAATTTGAGTTTCGTGTAGATAAGGGCAGTCTTTTTGAAAACTTTTTTTACCTGTGCTTAAAAGAGATGCTAGGAACTACTATTCCTATTCACTTTTGGAGAACTAAAGCTGGGGCTGAGGTAGATTTTGTTATTCTCCAAGGACTTAAGCCGATTCCATTTGAAGTTAAAGCTACTAATTTGAGTGAACCTAAGATAAATAAATCTTTAAGGAGTTTTCTAAACAGTTATCAACCTTCCAGAGCATATTGTTTTAATTTATCTCTTCAAGATGAAACTACAATTGAAAGAACAAAGGTGTCTTTTTTTAAGCCCCAAGACTTATCAACTATAGAATTTGCTTAAAGATAACTGTATAAAGGCAATAATACGTTTTGTATTTAAATATCTCCAACTTTGTTACAGCCTCCAAAAAAGTATGCAAATCTGTTTTGGAATTATGATAAAAAGGTAATATTGTAAACAAGTTAGTGAGTTGTTGCGCGGTGTGAGTGTTGTAAAGGGTCTTTTGTAATAGGTATTGTGGGTAATTGATACTTACTGGCGAAACTATAATCAGTTAGATTTTTATATATCGTTATATCTTGATGCTATTCTGTGTGCATTTGCCATTATAGTTAATGTAATTGTTGTTGCAGGAATGCTTGGAAAAATTGATGAGTCTACAATATGTATCTTCTTGAAACCATATGGTCTTCCTAAAATATCGGTTTCAAGCCCATGTGGTGTTTCTCTCATAGGAAATGTTCCACCAGAATGTGAGCCATAACCAGGGTTTGGGGTCTTTGTAATACCTGGTATTGGTAAGGCTTTAAAGCATTTTTGATTATCAAATAATTTTTTGTAAATCAGATTTATTGTTTTTTGAACACCTTTGTTTATATTTCC
>JAHFBD010000020.1 GCA_023250175.1 Candidatus Melainabacteria bacterium | reverse complement strand
ATGATGAACTATCCTGCTATCAGGAAGTTTCTATATTCTTATCAAATTTAACAAAATGATAATCTTTTTGTGTATTCTTATCTTTATTATACCCATACTAGGTGGGTCTGGGTATAATATAAACACAAAATATAAAACTTAATGAAAGGAGAACAATTATGATTAGAACACTTTTAGTTATTATTTTTGGTTTAGCAGTTACTTTGACTGCATCCAACTTAAACATTTTGGCCCATGAAGGAAAACACCAACTGGAAGTTGGTGAACATAAAGTAGTAAATATAATAGGAAACATAGCTGGTGAAGAATCTAACAAAGTAAAACTTCAATGCCCAGTAACAAAAGATTGGTTTGTGCCAGATGAAAAATCACCAAAGACGGTATACAAAGAAAAAACTTATTATTTCTGTTGCCCTGGTTGCAAACCTCAATTTGATAAAGCTCCTGAGAAATATGTGAAAGGATAAAAATATGAGAAACAAACTTTTAATACCACTTGCACTTCCTGCAATTATTTTATTTATGAGTAATTTTGCATTAGCCTGTGGTTGTGGATGTACAAGTAATAACTGTGGGGCAAATAATCAATCATTAAATCAACAGCAAGTTAATGAAGAAAAAGTACAATGTCCAGTTATGAAAACTTGGATACTACCAAGTAAAGCCGCTGATAAAACAGAATATAATGGAAAAACTTATTACTTTTGTTGCGGTGGATGTAAGGAACAATTTCTAAAAAACCCAGACGATTACATTAATTCTGAAGTAAAATCATAAGGAGTTTTATGAATAAATTAATAAATATTCAACAGTTCAATAAGTCTACAACTATAGCTTTGGGTTCTGTTTTATTGTTATTGGCAATCCTACTTATAAATAAGCTAACTTGTAACTGCGTAAGCCTATGTAGTTGCCTTACTTGCTTTTGTTGTAAATAGTAAAAATCCTTTAAAGTAGGCTAATAACATCAGGTAAATTAAAATAGCTGAATTTGACAAACTGCTATATAATCTAACATTTTACTTATCAAAACAAATGAAAGGCGCTTTATATATTGAAGTTAAGTAATTTATTGGTTACGATGTTAGCAATTTAAATAAGGAGATTTATTTATGAAAGTAAGTGAAGCAACATCTGTTTTTCAGAAAGCAACCTTAATAGTAGGAAAAAAGCTTGCTCTTGCACAAGATTCAACACTAAATGAAACTGAAAGATCAGCAATAAGCTTCATTGGTAATCAAGTTGAGAAGTTACAAGAACTCGCTGAAAAAACAGGTTATGCAGCATGGGATTTATATACTCTAGGGGGAGAAGAAGAAAGTAAAAGAAAAGATAATGAAAGTGACAGTAGTTTTAAAGAGCGTCTAAGTAAATTACAGGATAAATATGGAGATGCAGAAAAAGCAGCTCAAGAAACTTATCAACAATTTAAATTTAACCCAACAATTGCAAATCCTATTTTGCCTATCTATAAGAATAGAAATGATATAAGGGAGCCATTTTTAAAAAGACAAGTTGAGCTTGCTTATCCTGAGTTTTCTGAATGTTTAGTTGATCCTGCATTATATAAAAAAATATCGGATATTGAAACAGATTTAGCTATGATGTATGGAGATTTTAAAGCTTTATACCAAGGCAAAGAGTTTACTGATGCTGAAATTGAAGGAAAGATAAAAGAGACTAAAGGAGCTTCCGGAGCACAAGAGGTTATAGAACTTGTTCAAGCTAAGCTTGAAGTTGGAAATCACAGATTAAAGGGTAAAGGACTAACAATAGCAGAAACAATTTTAGAAGCCGTTAAGCTTAGAAATGAATATGCAAGAAAAGCCGGCTTTCCTAATTATTATTCCTATAAACTTCACAGGCAAGAAATTAATGAAACAGATTTAGTCTCTCTCATGTCCGAAGTAAAAATAGCTTTAAAGCCTATGTATGATAATTTACGGGAGAAAATGGATACTGCCGCAATAAAACGCTATGGTATATCTAAAGAAGATGCGAGGTTACCTTGGTTTCAGGGTGGGGTTGGAGAACCAGGAATACTTGAAGATGTTATGAGTTTTTCAAGCGATGGGTATTTTAAAGGAATCGATCCAAGACCCGTTTTAAAAGAAACCGCAAAATCAATTGGTACTGATGCAGATTTTATTGTAGATAAAAGTGATCTTTTTCCAAGGCCAGGAAAAAATCCTCACTGGTCTTTATGGCCATTAAAGACACCTACAGATATTAGGTCACTTGGAAATATTGATCCAACATTTCAAAGCAGAATGGGTTATGCTTTTTCGACAGAACTCCATGAAGTTTTGGGACATGGAGTAGGGTATTCTCTTATTGAACCTCAACTACCTAGTATTTTTAAAAATCTACATACAATAGTTACTGAAAGTGATGCAATGATGATGGAAGATTTATTGTATAACGAACATTGGCTTAGAGAAGCAGTGAAGTTTGATGAGAATAAGATTCAAGAGTGTTTAACTCTTGGCAACCAATATAAACTTGCTGATGGGCTAGTTAAGTTTTTTCACAACTATCTCCTCATTACTGATTTTGAAAGAGAAATGTACAATTTAAAAGATGAAGAGTTAACTTTAAACAACGTTAATAAACTTTGGGTGAGAAAATCTGATGAATATTTAGGGATAAAGATTCCTAATGACAGAAATAAGCCTGATTGGACCTATAAGATTCACTTTGCCACAGCACCAGTTTATTATCAGTGCTATTTCCTTGGTCAGCTTATGAGAGCACAGATACATGCAAAGATCGATGAACTTGCCCCGCAAAGAGGCTTATTTAGTAAAGAAACTGGTGATTATTTAAAAGAATATAGAGGAGTAGGCGAATCTTATCCCTGGAATGAATTGATTAAATACATGACAGGAAAGCCGCTTGGAGTGGATGCACTAAAGTCTGAGTTTAAGGCTTTAAAATTAGTTTAGTTTATTTTGCTAATCCTAGCTTTTCAAGTATTGGTGCAAAAATCCTGTTTTGTACTGCCATGATAAATGGAGTATTGTATAACCTATCAACCCATCTTGCTCGACCAATCAATTTCTTAGTATTGGTTGTTACAAAGGAATTCTCCCTATAGCTTGGATCTTCTGCATTTAAAATTAATTTTTCAGTCTCTCTTGCAACTGCTCTTGTAAATAGTCTCCATTTATGTACATAAGGTTGGTTTAACTTAAATTTTAAAACTATATCTTCTGGATATTCAGTTACTTGTTTATCAAAAACTGGTTTTCTGTTTGGTTTTTCATGGATATTGAGTTCTTCTATTTTGTCTTCAATTAAATTTGCCAAGTATCGGGGAAGATCACTTTGTAATATAGGATTTTTATTATCTCCAAAACCTACATTACAAGCTTCTCTTGCATTAAGCCACATCCACTTAGTTCCTTTAGAATTACATATAAGTGGCACGGTTAAGAGTTTTCCAATTAGTGCTGGGATTCTCTCACTACCACCCCAATCAGGATCAAGCCCCAGTGCATTTTCTGGCATTGCAAGCGTTGCATTAACAGTTAGAATCCTATAATCACAAGCTGCTGCTATCTCTGCACCACCACCAACCATTTTTCCATCTACAACTGCAACAGTTGGTTTTTTACAATTTGCGATTTGATCCATTAGAGTCTTACCAAGTCTCATATATTCTTTTGATTTTTTCAAATCACATTTTATTCTATTTTTTATGTAATCTAAATCTGCTCCAGCACAAAACACTTTACCACCCTGACTTCTAAGAATTATTGTTTTTACCGAGTCATCATTTTCAAATTGATTAATTGCAGCACTTATACCTTTTATCATTTCAGGACTTAATGAGTTATCAGTTTTGCGTAAATTTTGTATGTGGCTACTTCCCATTACAATGTAGCCAATATTGTCTTGAGTATATGTCTGAACTCCCGAAAGCTCATTATCATTCAATTCTACAAAGGTACCTGGCTTACATATGCCTGTTGGCAAAGATTGATTCAATCCTTTATTAACTAAAGCAGTTAATCTTGTAACTTCTTCTTTTCCTAAATTCCTTGCCATTTTAAGTGGACCATAATTGTACTGAAAACCTTCTTCACAAGCTATTTCTATATCTTGTGGTGTTGAAAGACCCTCAAGGTATACTTGCTGAGCACTTGCTATATAAACACCTTTCAATCTATCCGTTATTAGTTGCCTTGCTTCACTTGAATTAATTGTTGAAGTATTAACAACACTTGGAAACTTATAAGGAGTTATATTGAAAGATTGTAAATAATCATTCGGGTTTTTAATTTGTGTTTGATAATCTGAAATTGCTTTAAATTGTACTTTTGCTTTTTGTTGTAGTGTTTCAATCATTGGAACTGATTTATAAAAAGATCCTAAACTACTAATGTTCTTTATTATTTCTGCATACAATAACTTTTGACTTAATTTTTCTTTGGCTTCATCTAAGAGTCCTGCTTTTTTAGTAACCAAGGAGGACAGTTCATTTGTTTTTTCTTTGCCTTGTAGTTGTATTATTGTTCTTTGAATTTGATAATCACAAAGTTTTATCTCATTATATATACCAATCTCATCCTTGAAGAAAGCTAGTTTTGGTATAGCCTCAAATCTTTTTTTTGCACTGGTTAGTTTTACATGTATTTGCTCTGGATAAAATGTCTCAAGAAAGATTTTATCTATTACATCTGGAGAAGCTAGCCCTTCTTCAGCCATTCTAGCTGCTTCAATTAATACACCAACTAATATTCTATATGCCGTAGCATAAGGAGAATCCTTCCAACAAATAATGGGCTTATAACCCATTGCAGTTGCAAGATTATGTGCAGAAACAATTGTTTCATCAGATGTCTTTTCACTTTTTATTATTTCAATAAGTGAATTTCTGTCAGTCGGTGTAAAGAAGTTCCATCCAAAAACATGCTCTGAGTGAGTACTTATTTCTACTGCTTTGTTAGTGCTGTCTGGACGTAGAAAAGAATTCAGTCCACCCTTCTGCATTACAGCAGTTATATTTTTCTTCATCTTTCCATCACCAAGGGCAATGGCTACATTCTCTTGAGCTTTGTTTAAAAGCTCAGCTACTCTCTGTGTCGAGACTGAACGAAATATCCTTTGATATAGATTTATTTGCATTTTAACTTCTTAAATAATGCAAATCATTTTATGTTTTGATTTAAATTTTGTCAATGCGTAAATTAGTGATTAAGGACTATGTGTAGAGAAGATATCTTCTACTATCCACATAAAGTAATCCTACTTTTTACCCAAGAACAACTTTTACCGTATGAACTTTTTTATCATCAACTAATGAAATACCATCTTTTATTGACATTATAGGCTTGCCATCCAATTCAATTTTCTTTACGCCATTTGAAATTGAATTAGGATTTTCAACAAAAATTTCATATTGTGTTGCTTTATGTTTATAGTTAACTATAAAGTTTTCCCAATGGCTGGGGATCGTAGGATTAATATTCAGAATATCTCCTTCAATGTTCAGTCCTAAAATCAATTCTACTCCCGCATAATACATCCATCCTGCTGACCCTGTATACCATGTCCATCCTCCTCTTCCCACATGAGGTGGCTCAGAATAAACATCTGCAGCTATAACATAAGGTTCAACTTTATATCTATGTACGCCTGCGCGAGTATCTGCATGATTAATTGGATTTAGCATACTAAAAAGTTCATAAGCCTTATTTCCATTTCCCAACATACTAAAAGCAATTACATTCCAGATTGCAGCATGAACATACTGACTACCGTTTTCACGGATACCAGGTAAATAACCTTTTATGTAACCAGGGTCAAGAGGGGTTTTATCAAAAGGCGGAGTAAAAAGAAGAATAAGATTATCACCAGGTCTAATTAAATATTTCTCAACAGATTCCATAGCTTTCAAAGCTCGCTCAGTGTCAGCAGCTTTTGAAATAACGCTCCATGATTGAGCAATTGAATCGATTCTGCATTCAGCATTTGATGCAGAACCAAGCGGTGTCCCATCATCAAAATATGCTCGTCTGTACCAAGCACCATCCCAGGCTTCTTTTTCAAGAGCATTTTTTAAATTACTAGAATGTTTAAGCCATCTTTGTGCACAGTCATCTTCATCTCGCTCTTTGGCTACAGAAGCAAACTGTGTAAGTGTTGCATAAAGAAACCATCCAAGCCAAACACTTTCACCCAAACCCTCATGTCCTACCCTATTCATTCCATCGTTCCAGTCACAGCTGCCAATTAGTGGTAATCCATGTACCCCTGACGTAAGACTTCTATCCAGTATTCTTTTACAATGTTCAAAAAGAGTAGCACTCTGCTCAGAATGTACTGGTTGGTAATAAACACTTTCTTCTTCAGGTAAAAGTACTCGTCCATCTAAAAATCGAATGGCTTCATCAAGTATTTTATAATCACCTGTAACCCTTAAATAGCGGCAAACAACATAAGGAAGCCATAAACTGTCATCTGAACACTTTGTACGTGCACCTTTATCTAAAGGAGGATGCCACCAATGCTGAACATCACCTTCTATAAACTGGTGACTTGCAGCATTTAAAATATGTGCTCTTGTAATAGAGGGTTGCGAAAGAACTAGGGACATTACATCTTGGAGTTGATCCCGGAAACCATATGCACCACCAGCCTGATAAAAAGCTGTACGTGCCCAATAGCGACAAGCTAGCGTTTGATATAAAAGCCATCTGTTTAACATTAAATCTGTTTTGCGATCTGGAGTTTTGACCTGAACTTTAGAAAGAATGTTTTCCCAATTTTCTTTCACATTATTCAATACAGAATCAATGTTTTCTGTATTCGACAATGATCTATATTTCTTGATTAATTTACGGGCAGTTTCTCTATCAGTTGTCTGTCCAAGGAAAAAAAACAATTCTACTTTTCCGTTAGGGGAAATTTCTACGGTTACCTGCTGTGCACAACACGGATCAAGTCCAGCACCAACATTTCCACTAAGCATCTCTTCATACACCAAAGCTGCAGGCTGTTCAAGAGTCCCATTCCGTCCTATAAATTCTATTCTGTCAGCAGTCCAGGAATTTTGTTTGTTACAAAAATCTGCAAATGTAATTCTTTTCCCAAAATCTGCATTCCAGGGATTATAGGCAAACATTGCATTGGTTTCTTCATCAATTTCAGTAACAATAAACGGCGCACTGACAGTACGTGAAGAACCAAGAGCCCACTCTACATAAGAGGTCACTGAAAGATTTCTTATCCTACCTGATTTATTTTCTAAAGTAAGATGTGAAATTTTAATTGGATCATCCCAGCTAACATACTGGGTAAGTTTACTTTCTATCCCATGTGAAAAATGTTCAAAGCTACTATAGCCCTGGCCATGCCTTGTAATATAAGTTGTATTGTCAAAGCGAATTGGTAATGCTGTAGTAGTCCACAACTCACCTGTTTCTTTATCACATATATAAAATACTTCTGAACTTGGATCACATACTGGGTCATTAGACCATGGAGTAATCTGGTTTTCTCTGCTATTTAAAGACCATGTATAACCTGAACCAGACTCAGAGACCAAAAACCCTATTTCACTATTAGCAATTACATTAATCCATGGCATAGGTGTATATTGTGATTTTCCAAGAATTATCACATACTCACGTCCATTATCAGCAAAACCACCAAGCCCATTAAAGAATTCAAGGATTGGATGTACTGCTGACCAGGCTTCTTTTACAAAAGCACTGGCACGATGTTTTAGCTGATGAACAGGTTTATAAGTACTACGTTTCATACGCATTACTTGTTCTGCAAGACTTCCTTCTTTACAAAACATGACTGATCTGGCTGCAGTCTGTAAAAGTTCTTTCTCCTGCTGGGTAAGCAGGTCAGCTCTTAAAATAAAAATATTACCGCAACTTTCATTTATATTACTCCCAGACATCTTAGAACTGGTTCTCACCATCGTTTCAAGAAGAACTTGCAGATCCTGGACATAAGATGTAGCTTTTTCATTAATAATAACCAAATCAACAGCAAGTCTTTTCATTTGCCAGTATTCATGTGCACGTAAAAGCTGTCTGATAACTGCTTGATCATCTGCATTATCTATATGAACTACAAGAATAGGGTAATCACCTGAAATCTGATGAGTCCACAATCCTGCAACACTTAAAGTATTCCGTTTAAGAATTTCATTTGAGGGACGCATAGAAGGATTTGAATAAATAATACGATTTGCAAGATGCTGAAAGAAATTTGCTTCCATACTGTCAATGCCAAGATAGTGTAACTGAACTTGTGCATGTGTCCATGCCAATGTAGAAGTACGTTCAAATGTTGCAGGATCATGATACTTATCTGCAAGATCAATGATTTCTTCACGTGAATGTGAAACCATTGTTGAAAAAGAAATATGTTTTGTAGCACCTGGTGGAATATGAATACGAGTACGCAAGCTTACTATTGGATCAAGTACTGCGCCTACTGTATTGGACAAAGGCTGTCCCTCTACTGCTGAAACAGCTCTTCTAATTGAATGTCCACGTCCAAGGAAATTAGCTCTGTCAGTTTCATATTCAATACCAGCATTTGTATCCCCCTCTACGGCTATAACATGAGCCATCCAGACCGATATCTCTTTTGAAGAACGTGGTCGCCTTGTTGCAATCAAACCAGTTACCTCAGGTATATATTCTGTTTGTATAAAAAGATTTGAAAAAGCAGGGTGCATTACATCTGCACCCTGAGAAGCTAAAACAATTTCACTATAAGAAGTAATTTCTATTTCTTTGTTTTTCATTCCTGTATTTCTAAGTGAAACACGCCTAATTTCGGCATTATCTTCTGCCGATACTATAATCTCTAGATTGGTTACTATGTCACCATCTTGCCTAATTATTCTTACTCTGTCTTCAGCAAAAGTTACTTCATAGTGATCGGGTTTCATACCTGTTGGCTGGTATCCTGCAGACCACAGATTTTTACTTTCAGTATCATATAAGAAAATATAACTTCCCCACATATCACAGGTAACATCTTCACGCCAACGAGTAATTGAAAGATCATTCCAGCGACTATATCCAGAACCAGCTGAAGTAAGCATAACTGTATAATGTCCATTTGATAAAAGATGTGTTGAAGGTGTAGGAAGCTGTGGTAAATCAAAACGTCTGATTGCAGCCTGAGCAACATCTTTTACATTGCTAGCTTGTAAGTGCTCCGATCTTGGATGTGCTACAACAACATTACGTGGCGTTCTCTCTTGAAGTAAAAGTTCAGCAGCTCTTACTATTGAAACCTCGTGGAAGCGATGACGCATAACACCATCAAAAATGACATTCGTAAGAGCTACTAATGCCATTCCCTGGTGATGAGCCATATATGCCCGAACAATAACTACTTTGTTATTTTCAGGCAGTCTTGTAGTTGTGAAATCTAAAGCTTCATAAAAACCATAAGGTCCAAGTGTACCCATTTCTTTAAGTCTCTTAAAATTTTCTTCTGCTAAGCCTGGGTAATACATTGCTGCAAGGGCAGTTGAATATGGAGAAATTACCAGATCCTCCCCCAATCCACGCTTTAAACCAAGAGCTGGTACTCCAAAACTTGAGTACTGATAAGCAAAAGCTTTATCTCTGACATTATATGCTGACTCTGATATTCCCCAAGGCACATGGCGCTCAGTTCCATACCCAATTTGTTTTTTTACAATAAGGCGACAGGTTCTATCCAAAAGACTCCCTCTGGGAGTATACATAACCAGTGATGGCATTAAATATTCAAACATTGAGCCTGACCAGGATAAAAGTGCAGTTCTTCCACCAACAGGAGTTAAAGCACGATTTAAACAAAACCAATGTGAAGTGGGTACATCACCCTTAGCAATTGCAATAAAGCTTGTAAGCCTTGCCTCAGAAGCAAGCATATCGTAATAAGAGGCATCAAGACAGTCCTCAGTAACATTAAAACCTATAGAAAAAAGATTACGATTATAATCAAAAAGAAATTTGAAATCCATTTCATTGAATAATTTATAGGCAACTTCAGAGGTCATGGTAAACCTCTCCATCATCGATTTGCAGGCATGCAATGCTTTCTCAAGCATATAAATCAAATTATCAATATAACTTCTTCTCTTTGAAGAACCTTCGCCATTAGAAGACTCTGCTTGGAGATCTGTTTTTTGAGAACTTGTTAAAGTCTTTGCGATTTTCTCATAGTGTGAGTATAAATCAGCCAGTGAAAGTTTTAAAGTTTCCTGACTGTTTAAGAGTTCAAGTTGCTTTTTTTCTTCATCTGTGAGATCAAGTGGCAAATTATTTTTATCAAGTAATTTAACCCATGGCAATATTTGTACATAGTCATTTATATGACTCTTAATATCTGAACAGATTTGAAGAGACCAGAACAATACTTCGCTACTATCAGATTCTCCACGTTCCTGTGCAAAAGTTTTTGCAATATCTACCAGGATGTCTGCACTAATTTTTAGTGCTTCCCATCTTGAAACATATTCAAAAGGTGTTTGTGGAAAATCTTTTAAAAAGTTCACAAGATCATCAACAGCATACTGTAACTGATCTAGATTAACTATAAGGGTACGTCTATTGTCATGAATATTAAGTAATGATTCTTTTAAAAGCAAAAGCGTATCTTGGATTCCTTCAATTCTATTTAGAGTTGGTAAAGGACATTGTAATATCTCCTCACAGGTCTGAGTAACAACAAGTAAATGCCCTGCAAAATTCCCACTATCTACTGAAGAGATGTATTTAGGATCCAACGGATGTTTTGTTTGCAAATCATACCAATTATAAAAGTGTCCTCTGTAGCGTGGAAGACTCTGTAATATCATCAATGTAGATTCAAGTCTGTCTACCATTTCTCCAATGCCTATCCACCCAAAATCTTTTGCTGCTACAGTTGAAAGAAGGTAAAGTCCAAAATTGGTTGGTGAGCTACGATGTGCCACGATAGGTTGTGGATCTTCCTGAAAATTATCAGGCGGCAGTAAATTATCTTTTTCTGTTATAAAGGTAGTAAAAAATCTCCAGGTGCGGCGGGCAATTAAACGAAATGTTTTTATTCCTTCATTGGTTAAAGGTTCTGTAGGATCAGTTCTTGGTGGCAAACTTATAAACCATGCAATAACAGGTGACATTACCCACAAAAGAATAAAAGGAGCAGCAATTATTATTACACTGTCAGTTTTAAAGAATAAGAATAATAAACCAAGAACAATTGCAAAAAACATTGCTCCTTTATGTCTTTTACAAAAATAACTTAGCAAGAGATTAGCACCTGTTTTTTGCTTTGCAGCAGTAGTCCATTCAAGAAGCTTAGTCTTACTTATAAAGAGTCTGTATAAAGTACGCAAAATAGAATCAAGCATAAGCAAGGCATGATACATAAGTAATGAAAGCAAGACAATGCTTTGCTCAAGACCAATTAAAAAATCAAAAGCAAGAATACGAAAGGAACCAATTTTTCTTTTACTTATTTTGTTAGGTATAAGTCCAAAAATAAAAGAAAGAAATGAAGGAAATGAAAGAGCTGTTACAACAAAACAAGTCCATAAAATATGAGGTGCATGTGGCAAAAACCAACCAAGGATTAAAGTAACCAACATAGCAGGAGCAGATAATGTACGTCTTAAGTTATCAAGTATTTTCCAGCGGCCAATGCGGGGAATACACTTGCCTTCTCGACTAAAAATCCATGGTAAAAGTTGCCAATCCCCTCTTGCCCACCTATCCATTCGTAGAGAAGACACTTCTATATGAGAGGGGAATTCATCAAAAAATTCAATATCACTTATAAAACCACATCTTGCAAAAATTCCTTCAAAAAGATCATGACTAAGGAGTGCATTTTCAGGTACCCGTCCCTTCAGCACTGCTTCAAAAACATCTACATCATAAATTCCCTTACCCGCATAAGTACCTTCTCCAAATAAATCCTGGTAAACATCAGAAACCGCAAAGGTGTAAGGGTCAATTCCACATGGTCCCGAAAAAAGTCTTTGAAAAACTGAACTATTTGTTCTTGAAGGAAGAGAAGACATAATTCTTGGCTGTAAGATTCCATAACCTTCTACAACCCGCATTGAATTTGGATCTACATAAGGTCTGTTTAACGGATGCCCCATTGTACCAACCAGATGACTTACCATACCCATTGGCATTCTTGTATCTGCATCGAGAGTGAGTACATATTTAATATCTTTTGGAACTGTAGACAGCTCTGTAATATATGTGGTATCAGAAGCACTACGCAAAAGACGGTTAAACTCATGGAGCTTACCTCTCTTACGCTCCCACCCCATCCATTTATTTTCTCCCAAATTCCACATTCGTTTTCTGTGAAAGAGAAAAAATCGCTTATATCCGTCAGGCAAAGTACTATGTCTGAAATTTAACTGCTCAATTCCTCTGGCTGCTATATCAAGTAGCTCTTTATCTTCAGAACAGCTTTCTGTATCTGAATCTTTCCAGTCTGAGAGCAGACCAAAATATACCATTCCATTAGGGTTTGAAAGATAGTGAACTTCAAGTTGTTCAAGATGTTCTTCAATTGTTTCTTTATTAATAAGAAGAACAGGCATAACGACAAAAGTTTGCATAGAAACAGGTACACCATCACTTAGTTTGAGTCGTGGTAGATAACGTGGTCCAACGACAGTAACTACAAACCTATTTAACAGTGGAACAATAATATCAGAAGCAGGAAAGAGTCCGATTATTGAAAGAATAAGAAGTCCCCATAAAGAAACACCTTTCTCAAAACTTATAAAGAGAGGAATAAATAATAAAGTAAAAGTAAGAATTAAAATCGTGCTTATATAACCAAGATTTGCATTTGAAATGTAAAAATTTAGAATCTTTTTTCCTAATGATGGGGAAAAATTAATCTTATTTTCTAATATTCTTCTACCTGAGGAAATTAGATAATAACCTAAATCTGTCTTCTTTTCTTCTGCAGGTTTACCTGTTAATTGTTTTTCTGTTTTATACTTCTCTATCTTTGAAATCACAAGCTTAGCAATATCAATCTCAGAATATTTTGAGCCTCTGCTAAGTTCTTCAATAGCATGGCGATAGCGATCCTGAGAAGTGAAATCCATTGCAGCAAAAACAGAATTTGTTCTAAGGGTTTCATCCACGAGACTAATTGACTCAAAGAATGTACGCCAATCAAAAGCAGAAATCAGTCTCATGCTGGTAATAATATTTCGGATAGTTACATTAGCTGCAGATTGATTATTGTGTTCAAGTGAGACTATTTCATCTGCCGTTAAATTCATCTGGGTAAGTTTTTCATTTATCCACTGTAGTGTAGGAGTTACAGTTGGATCTTGATATCGTAAACGCTGGATAAGCTGTACTAAAAAAGGTTTTTTTAATTGTTTCACTTCAAGATCTTGCAGGAAAATCGCAACAGCCTGTGGCATATCACTGCTTAGTCCTAATAATTCATCAGCTAATCTGTCTGCGCTCTTGCGTGCCTGCATAGAGCTTAATATGCGAACACTAAGACGTCTTAGATTTTCAACTAGTACAACCCGAAGAGTAATTGCTATTGCCCAAAGCTCACCAATAGTTAAAGGCTGAATGTGTTGGTATGTACGCACAAACTGAGTTAAAAGTTCAGGATCAAAACGGCTATCTGTGTGAGCTATAAAAGCCCACGATAAGCCATATACACGTGGATAATCTTTAAGGTATCCTTCAGAAAGTTTTGGCAGTTCTTTGTAAAATCCTATTGGGAGATATTCACTTATATCTCTTAGTTGCCCCTCAATAATATGAAAATTATCAATTAGCCATTCAGCAGCAGGTGTAATTGCTTGTTTTTCACTTACGGCTTTTCCGATAGTATGATAACAATCAAGTAGAATCTTCTTGTTATTTTTTAGCCTCTCAGCCAGGCTATATCCTTTTTTTGGATTGCTGGTAACGACCTGAGTAAGTGCCAGGCTTTCAGCATGTTGTTTTAATCTTTCAATGCTAAAGATTTCAGAACGTATTGGTTCTTCAGCCTTCTCATCAGAAAGAATAGACTGATATTCAAAACGATTGATGATATTCAGAAAAGACGGCTTTAATTTCACCTTCCACCTATTATGTTAATCATACGCTAGTATCAAAAGAAATAAATTGACAAATAAAAGCTTTATATTACCTGTGCTCAAAATGAAGCAATACTTTCATATTAAATTAAAGAGCATCTGCCAAATAAATCGGACAGATGCTCTTTATCGAAACAAATTTGACCAATGTTGCAGATATGCGATCGCACATCTTACAAAGAGTTAATAGCGATTTCTATTTCCTCTAAAGCCACCGGAACCTCCTCTATCATCTGCTTTTTCTTTTGCAAGACTAACATTGATAGCTCTTCCTTTTACTTCAGTTCCATTAAGTGCATCAATTGCAGATTGTGCACTCCCTTCAGAGTTCATCTCAACAAAACCAAACCCTCTGGAGCGACCACTATCTCTATCAAGAATTACTTTAGATGAAAGTACTTCTCCATGTTGTTTAAAAAGATCTTCGAGATCAAAATCTGTAACTTCAAACGATAAGTTACCAACAAATATTTTCTTTGACATTATTATTTTCCTCTTTCTTTTAGGTACTTGACAATTTTTAAAAGAGGAAAAAGAAAACTATCTTTAAATAACAACTTAATACTCTCTCCCAAGATCACAAACACCAAAAAAATTTTACTATTCACCTGAGAACCAGGCTAAGACAATATACCACAAAAACCACAGAGTATGTGTATTTGAGGGTTAACTCAGAGCAAATATCTCATGAAATTGGTAAAAAATTGGTTTTAAATGTAAATTAAGGATTGTTATTTATTTCTTCAATTGTTTAACAATTGCTTTAATTTTGTCTATCAATTATGCCTTTTATGCCTTTGGTAATAAGCAATTAAATTGTTTCTTATTATCACAGGTAACTAGATGAGTATTATCACCATATATCCTCGGTGTTATACAAAGCATTTTTATAGCATCAATCATTGGCATTAGCTGGAAACGGTTTGGGTACAAATCTAAAAGCAATTTTCTAACCTTTGGATAATGTGATGAACTCATTGCTGGAAATAGATGATGTTCTACATGGTGAGAAAAATTTGAAAATACTTTATCTACAAGCCAACTGTTTTTTAGGGAGAGTGAATTAATTAAAGGATCATCTATATCATTTGTAAGTGGTGAAAGAAAATGATTAGTGTGAATATATAACATGGTTGTAAAATGCGTTATTAATATAGGCAAAAGTGAAATAAGAAAATAATTTAAGAAATTATACTTTGCAATAATGGTAAATAAAAAAATCTGAAATGAAAAAATTAAGAAGAACTCTCCAAAAACAATAAATAACTCTTTAGTTTTAAAAAGTTTATTTATTCCTTGATATTGACTAGTTTTTTTGAAAACAGTTTTTCTTTGTAGTGAAGCATAAAACATTGTAGAGAAGTACCAAAAGAACCCTAGAGACATTCCAATTAAACTAAAGAAGGTATTATATGAATCGCTAGAAACTCTTAACTTGTAGATAAACTCCTCAAATGCATTTTTAGGTTTTTCATTCCATGTATATATGCGATCAGGATCATCTATATTACCAGCCCTTGCATGGTGGAAATTATGTACTCGTTGCCAAAAGAGCGGTGCAAAAAAATTTAGCACTCCTATTGATAGTCCGATAAGATAAGTGATTTTTTTTGATTTCATAACTGCTCCATGCATTAAATCATGCATAAAGAAAGTTAATGCAGCAAGTGATATGCCCATAAGAATTGATATAAATATTTTTACTGGTAAAACTATCGGAAGACTTATCAAGCTATAAATCCCAAACAGATATGCAGACATGAATAAAAAGTAACGCATGAGCTCCTTGGTATCAGGAATAAAAGCTTCACTAGATATGTACTTTCTTAATACAGAACGATATTCATTCTTAGAAATTAGTTTTAGTTTTTCATTTGAGTCAGGATTATTAAATATAGTTGTTGACATAGAAAATATCTCTCGGACTTTACAGGAATTACACTAATCTAATCAGTACTGCGGTTATTGTTACTTTAAATTTAAAAGATAACTTTGAGTATGTGATCACTATTTACTTTTGTTCTTTCAGAATAAATATTTATTGATTAATTTCTCTTTCTGCTCCTTTAATTATACCCTTCCAAATCAAGTTCTACACCAAAAAACAGAAATGACACTTGTTGTGACTAATAAAGTCATTGTTTCTACCTAACCACCGATTTTTTCGCTGCACTCCCAAAATCGGCTTTCCATAGTACTTCCAGTCTGCCATTTATAATGCCTTACAGATTTTACCAAGTTTGTATAATTTGGGGATAAAATCTTACCTTATAAGTTGTTTACTTAGAAATATTACGCTAGCTAGGTAGTAACAAGTCATTCTTAATATTAATTGCTATGTCTCACCAATACTATTATTTGTAAGCTTTTGAAAGGTTTCCATCCAATTACAAAACTTATTATGAAAAAACCAATGAATATGGTTTTTGTTGTGTAAATAGAATAAAAGAGTATGTCATTAATAGAAGCTTATTAGTAATTGGGTATACTCAAGATAGATAAAGTAGGTAATTAAGTTATATGAAATTTATAAGACATGCAAAAACTATCACAAATGTATGGGCAACTACTCAAATGGTTTTAAAAAACCAAATAGAGATATTAGAATCTAACGGCAATTTAAATTCTGTATTTGAGGGCTTAGAGTTAAAAGAGATTCAACTCCTTGATATAGTAGGAAGAGCTAATCTCTTAAAAGATTTGAAAAATTTGTTGGCATTTAGTCTAACTAGAACAATGGCTTTTTCCCTAAACTAAAGTACTGGCATAAGACTTACAATTAATAATAAAATTGAATCGAATGTGAAAATAAGTCTT
>JAHFBD010000019.1 GCA_023250175.1 Candidatus Melainabacteria bacterium | reverse complement strand
TAGGATTATTTTCTTCAATTTTTATCTTTAGTAAAATTCCACCGTTTGTTTGTTCTGGATCAGCCTGAATACTATCCCGGACAAAATAGCCTGACTTATCCAGATTCTCCAAATCACCTAAAACTATATCTCTATCAAATGTTGTTCCTGCCTTAGAATCAATAATATTTAATATGTGCTCTTCAGGAATTAGACGATTTCCTTCAATTAGTACTTCTTTTATCGTAGTTGCATTACTATAGTTAACATCTTCATTACTTTTATCTTTTTTATTCTTATTAAAAAAGCCTATATTCGAAATCCCTGACTGGCAATACGCTGGTAAAAAAGAAACATTTAGTAATAACAAGGCTAAACAAATGTTTATTATTTTAAACAACCTTTTATTTTGGCTATTATATTTATTTTTCATACTCTAGCAACTTTGTCAAACATACTAAACTAAATCAATTTTATTTTCTAATTTGTTAAAACTATAAAGTCCTTCTACAAACGGCTTATTTTAACATAGTATTATGACGGAACACATCCGCTTTAGAGCCTTTAAACATCTACATTTCTAGAATTTACTATTTTTAGACTTTATTGCTAGTTAAATCACTGTTTTGTAGACTTTAACAGCAACAATACTTAATGTATATCAAGTTCAAAAGTAATGGTAACAACTCAAATACTTTTCTATAAACATAATTACTTATCTGTTTAAGGCCATTGCACGTATGCCTACTTCTCGGTAGAATATTAAAGCTCGATTTAATTTTTACAAACGAGCATTAACTAAACAAAAAGGTAATTAAAACAAGGAGTTAAGTAAAATGGCAAGGCAAAAGTTTGAAAGAACAAAACCCAATGTAAACATAGGTACAATCGGACACGTAGATCATGGAAAGACTACATTAACCGCATCAATTACTATGACACTAGCTGCTGAAGGACAAGCACAAGCAAAAAAATATGATGAAATTGATTCCGCTCCAGAAGAAAAAGCACGTGGTATTACAATTAACACAGCGCACGTTGAATATGAAACAAAAAATCGACATTATGCTCACGTAGATTGTCCTGGACATGCTGACTATATAAAAAACATGATTACCGGTGCAGCTCAAATGGACGGTGCAATTCTTGTAATATCTGCAGCTGATGGTCCTATGCCTCAAACAAGAGAACATATACTATTAGCTCGTCAGGTTGGGGTTCCTCATATTGTTGTATTTTTAAATAAAGTTGATATGGTTGATGACAAAGAATTGATTGAGCTTGTTGAAGTTGAAACAAGAGAGCTCTTAACAAAGTATGGTTTTGACGGTACTGCAATTCCTATAGTAAAAGGCTCTGCCTTAAAAGCTATGGAAGCATTAGTAAAAAACCCAAACACAAAACGTGGTGAAAGTCCTGATGTAGACTGCATTCACGAATTAATGGATATCGTAGACAAGAGTATTCCTACACCTGTTAGAGATGTTGACAAGCCATTCCTAATGGCAGTAGAAGATGTATTCTCTATTACCGGTCGTGGAACAGTTGCAACAGGTCGTGTTGAAAGAGGCAAGTTAAAAGTTCAAGAAGAGGTAGAAATTGTAGGAATAAAAGACACAACAAAAACAATTGCAACAGGACTTGAAATGTTTAGAAAATTACTAGATGAAATTCAAGCCGGTGATAATGCAGGAGTTTTGTTAAGAGGTGTTGATAAAGATGGTATAGAACGTGGGCAAGTATTAGCCAAACCCGGCTCTATCAAACCACACACAAAATTCAATGCAGAGGTTTATATACTTACGAAGGAAGAGGGTGGAAGACATACTCCTTTTTTCCCAGGATACAGACCTCAATTTTATGTAAGAACAACTGACGTTACTGGTTCTGTCAAACTCCCAACTGGTGTAGAAATGGTTATGCCAGGAGATAACATTGCTATGGAAGTAGAACTCATACAACCAGTAGCTATTGAAGAAGGGATGAGATTTGCAATCAGAGAAGGTGGAAGAACAGTCGGCGCCGGAGTTGTAAGCAAGATCTTAACTTAGTAAAAAAGGACAGGATGCAGTAAAAAACTGCATCCTGAATATAAAACAAATATGGCAAAACAACAGCAACAACAATCATTAAAAAACAGAATTAGAATTCGCTTAAAAGGCTATGATCACCGAGCTTTAGATACCTCTTGTGATCAAATTGTAGATTCTGCAGTTAGAACAGGGGCATCAATAACAGGACCAATTTATTTACCAACAGATCGTCACTTATATTGTGTAAATAGATCACCACACGTAGATAAAAAGTCCAGAGAACACTTTGAAATAAGAGTTCACAAAAGGCTTATTGATATTGAAAATCCTACAAATGAAACAACAGATGCATTAACCAGGTTAGATTTACCTGCTGGTGTAGATATTGAATTAAAGCTATAAACTAATTTAAATAATAGTAGCTCAAAATAATATGAGATATACATTTTTTCAATTAACTTATAATTTAGTATTACCAGCACTTATATGCTATTCTAAATACTCTGATTAATTCAATATTTATCTAATAAAACTATGACAAAGCCATTAAGATTTAGACCAGAAGTTCTAGCCAAAAAGCTAGGAATGACCGAGTATTTTAATAACGATGGTGATGCTGTTTCTGTTACTGTGATGGAGTTAACTGAAAACATTGTTACTGATATTAAAACAAGTTCTAAGCATGGATATTCAGCTGTTCAAATAGGTTCAAAGATAAAAAAAGACAAGCACCTAACTAAAGGACAATTAGGACATCTAAAAAAGAACAGTCTTCCAAATCTTTCATCTTTAAAAGAATTTAGAGTAAAACCTGAAGAGTTAGATAAATACAAAGTTGGCGAAGCTATTGATGCATCAACCATATTAATACCCCAAGAATACGTAGATGTAAGTGGAATATCTATTGGAAAAGGGTTTCAAGGAATGGTTAAGCTTTATCAAAAAAAACGTGGACCAAAATCTCATGGTTCTAAATCATATCGACAACCCGGTTCAATCGGTGCACATACTTATCCTGGACGTGTACTACCAGGTAAGAAGATGCCTTCTCGTATGGGTAATGAACAAATAACCGTAAGAAATTTACAAGTAGTTGAATATGATAAAGAGAAAAATATTTTACTTCTAAAAGGGGGGGTCCCTGGGATAGAAGGTTCATTACTAACAATTAAACCTGCCATTAAAAAATGGAATCCTTAAGAATTACCTTACAACTTATCAACAAAAATTCTTAAACCGTTATTTTAAAGAGCCATTCTATGTTATTAAGTTTATCATTGAGGCATGACATACTTAGATACGATTAGATATCCTTCTATACCATCTGACTTAAAGAATTTATTTAAAAAAGTACCGAAAACAGAATTACATCTTCATATTGGAGGCTCTACTCGTAAAGAGGACATTGAAATATTCATGAAAGAAAATGGTATTTCTAATGAAGAGATTCCAAAATTATTACAACTCATCAAACCATCTTATGAAAGCATAACTGATATTCTAAATGCATATTATAAAGTTCCAAAGCATGTTCATACTCCATCACAATTTAAACGTGCAACATTTGGAATTGTACAAGAAGCAGCAAAGGATAATGTAAAAGTCCTTGAAACAAGAACTAGTATTTTAAATAAAGGTGGAGAGCCAAAAGAAATTGTTGAAGCAGTAGAAGAAGGTCTCAAAGAAGGCTCTAAGTGGGTTCAGGAGAATTGTGGCTATAACATGAGAATGTACCTTACTATTCTAGCCCAAAGATTTGGGACAAAAGAAGATTCACTAAAAACTGCTGGCTTAGCAATTGAACTTGCTCAAAGACCTACTTCAATGATCCATGGCTTTGATCTTGCTGGTGATGAATCAAAGCACTCAATTGAAGAACATGCTGAGGCACTTAAATATATAAAAAAAGAGGGTCCAAAGCATGGTATTGGTTTAACAATTCATGCAGGAGAAACAAAATCTTCCGGTAACATAAGTGGTGTCGAATCAATTAAAAAAGCAATTGAGTATGGAGCAGATAGACTTGCACATGCATTAAGACTCCTTGATGATAACAAATTAAAAGAATTTGTTATTGAAAATAAAATTCCCATTGAGATGGCTCCATGGAGCCATGTTCAAATCAAAGCAGTAGACAGCTATCCAGAGCACCCCATAAGAAAATTTCTAGAAGAAGGAATGAATATAAACCTGGCAACAGATAATCGACTTATGTCCCAAATCACTTTGAGACAACAGCTTACACAACTCTGGGCAAATAATTTAATAACCAATTGGAATCAAATCAAACAATTAACAATTAATGGAGTAAAAGCTGCTTTTCTACCAGATATTGAAAGACAGAAACTTTTAAAAGAAACTGAAAAAGATTTTTCTCAATTAGAGAATGATTTTGCAAAGACCATTGAGACATATCTTTCAGAAGATAAAGAAAAAATAAAAGTGGCTTAACTGCTAGAAGAGA
Source organism: Candidatus Melainabacteria bacterium (assembly GCA_023250175.1). Classification (GTDB taxonomy): domain Bacteria; phylum Cyanobacteriota; class Vampirovibrionia; order 2-02-FULL-35-15; family 2-02-FULL-35-15; genus JAHFBD01. Next base: position 12,510 of record JAHFBD010000019.1, on the reverse strand, counting down.
AGGACTGCAAGGACATTACAACCACAACGCCGTAATTATATAATCCAAAATCACAACTAAAGCAAAGTTAATTATTACTGAAAGTCTTGTAGCATTACCTACTGATTTAGAACCACCTACAGTTAAAATTCCACAAGTAAAACTTACTAAGGTAGACACAAAACCAAATATAGATGACTTAACTAAAACCAAAATTAAATCTTTTATAACCACTGCATTAGAAATCGATGTCGTGTATACCTGATAAGTAATGTTAATTAATAAATTGGATGTTAAATAATTAACAAGTATACTCACTAAAATACAAATCACTATCACCAATGGAAATCCAATAATCCCACTACAAATCATTGGTAAAAGCAAATAAATAGCAGGATTAGCTTTAGCCAATTTCATTGCATCTAACTGTTCAGTCACCTTCATAGAAGCAATTTGAGCAGTCATGCCTGAGCAATATTGCATAATGATTGCTAATGCCCCCATAACCGGAGCACCCTCACGAATAAGTGCAAGAGCAACAATACCTCCCAAATACACGCTTAGTCCTCGAGTATAAAATTCTGGTGCAATATGAAATGAATAAACAATAGCACTAGTACTAACTGTAAGCAAAGAAATTGGTAAACAACTCCAAGCAATTTTCCGTAAATTATCCAGAAAAGTAGAAACAAATATTCGCTTAATTACTAAACGATCCTTAGTAAGAACTGTATAAATTTCAATCAAACTTAATGTTAATGTACCAATAAAAACATTCACTTGATTTAGTCTTGATAACACTGTTTAAAAGCCACTTACAACGGTCGTTTTGAACCAAAATTTAAGATACTTCTTGTTTGATATCTATGTGTTTGAGCATAAGTAATTATTTGATTTCTGGTATCAATTGCTACACCAACTAAAATAATTAATGATGTACTACCCAGTCCACCTAAAGTAGTTACTTGACAAAGGCTTTCTGCATGAATTGGTAAAACAGCAACTAGTCCTATTGCAATAGCACCAATAAAAATAATTCTATTAACTATCAAATCTAAATAATCACTTGTTGGCTTACCTGGCTTAACACCTTGTATTGCTGATCCATTCTTTTTTAAGTTTTCTGCAATTTCTCTTGGATTTAAAATTAAAGATGCATAAAAATATGAAAACACTATGATTAATAAAAAATATACAAGTGAATGTTGCCAATGCCCACTTCTAAATAAATATTCTATTTGTAATGAAAGCCATTTCCCAAAGTCAGTAAAGATATAGCTTTCTTGGACTTTGACTCGTGATAAAGCAAAGCTAACTTGAGCAAATCCTGGGGTATTTGTAAAAAAGTCTCTTAGTGTAATTGAAATGGATTTATTCTGTAATCCGGCAAAGGCTAATAACTGCAATGGTAGAAACATTAAAGAGCTTGCAAATATAATAGGCAAAACCCCTGCCGGGTTTATACGAAATGGCATATAGTGATCTGGAGCTGCTGTTACTTTACCACCAGCGACTTGTCTACGTGCACCTAAAATTAAAATTTTCCTTGCGCCTTCTTGAATACAAATAATTAGAATTATTAAAACTGCAAAAATTAAAAGTAATGTTGCTACTCCCCATGAAGGCGTAGTACCATTATTTGTTGCTGTAATAGTATCGCGAATCATAATGGGCATTCTTGAAGCAATCCCTATAAAAATCAATATTGATGCACCATTACCAATACCTCGTTCAGTAATAACTTCCCCTAGCCACATTATAAAAACACTAGAGCAAGTTAATATAACAATAGTATTCAAATAAAAAAGTGGTGTTCCTGATTGAGCAACACCAGCCACATCAAGAAATCTTGCTAATGCAAGTGACTGTATCATAGCTAGAACTACTGTTGTACGTCTTGAGATTTGTTGAAATTGCTTCCGCCCTTGATCACCTTGATCTTTTTGAAGAGCTTTTAATGCTGGTATTACCTCAGTCATTAATTGCATAATAATTGAAGACGTAATATAAGGACCAATACCAAGTGCAAATATGGATAAGGCACTTAAAGCTCCGCCTGCAAATAAATCTACCAGTCCTAAAAGCCCACTAGACAAAGCATTTGATCTCTTTAATAAGTCATGGTCAACTCCTATTAATGGAATATGAACTCCAAGCCTATAAATAGCAAGCATTCCTACCGTATATAAAACCTTAGGCATAAGACCAGCAGCTTTAAACATTTCTAAAAATGTTGCAAAATCTGCTTCTTTACCTGATTTTCTTGTTTGAACTGACATAGATAAATATTAGATTAGAACTATTAAAGTTTAGACTTAACTCCTATTACTTCCCACTTACCTCCGGATGATTCTATCTTATCTTTAGCTGTTTGCGTAAAATAGTGCGCTTTAATAACAACTTGAAATTTTAATTCTCCCTCACCTAAAACTCTTACCCCATCATTAATACCATCAATAATCCCTTTTTCTACTAATACCTGAGGTGTAATTTCTTTACAAGCAGACAGTCTTTCAAGATCTCTTAGATTTACAATAGTCCAAGAGCGTCTGTTTGGTCTTTCATTTGTTTGAAACTTTGGAAGTCTTCTATATAAAGGAGTTTGTCCACCTTCAAAACCAGGCCTCTTACCCCCACCAGATCTTTGTCCTTGCCCATTATTTCCTCTACAACAGGTTTTACCATGACCAGAAGCTCTACCACGTCCTACTTCTTTTGCTTTTCTTCTTGATCCCTTAGCTGATTTTAAATCTATGAGCTTCATTTCTTTACCTCAACGCTTCCTTGTTTTTATTAATTTGCAACAACCATTTCTTTTACACTCATATTTCTTAATTTAGCAACCTCATCAAATTTTCGTAAATGCTTTAATCCATCAAGAGTTGCTCTTGCTACATTTAATGGAGATCTTGAACCTAAAGATTTTGACAAAATATCCCCAACTCCACCAAGCTCAAGAACAGTTCTTGCAGAACCACCGGCTTTTATACCCGTACCTTCTCTTGCAGGTTTAAGAAGTACTTTTGCTGCTCCTCCCCTACCAATTATTTGATGAGGAATTGTAGATTTTACTAATGGGATAGTAACAAGATTTTTTTTAGCATCAGCAACACCCTTTTGGATAGCACTTATAACTTCAATAGCCTTGCCAACCCCAACTCCAACTTGTCCTTTAGCATTGCCAACGATTATAACGGCTCTAAAGCTAAGTTTTTTACCACCTTTTACAACCTTTGTAACTCTTCTGATTTGTACAACCTTTTCAATCCACTCAGAATCTGCTTTCTTATCTTGTCCAGATTTATCACCACGTCTTTTTTTCTTTTTCTTGGAGTCCTTCTTTGTAACTTTTTGAACAATTTCTAATTCAGTAGCTTCTTCAATACCAGTTAACTCATCCTCTTCTTCACCACTCTCTTCAGGCTTACCTTCTTCAGGTTTACTTTCTTCTGTTAATTCATTAGTAACCACTGAAGATTCTAAATCTTGCCCAATAGCAGGTGTGACATTTTCAGGTTTTGTTTCTTCATTTTGTTCTTGATTTTTTTCTTCTTCTGACATATATTCCTCTCAAATAAACTACTTTTTACTAAAACGCTAAACCATGTTCTCTTGCACTTTCTGCCAGTGCTAAGATTTTCCCATGATATCTATTTCCACCACGATCAAAAACAACTTCTTTAATACCTTTTTTTACTGCTTCTTTTGCCAAGATTTCTCCAAGTTTTTTAGCAGCCTCTTTTGTCCAGGTAGATTTTAACTCACCTTTAAGGGTCGGTGATACAGTAGAACAAGATAAAAGAGTATGTCCTTTATTATCGTCAATTAGCTGAGCATATTGATGTTTATTAGAGGTAAAAACAGCCAATCTTGGTCTAAGTTCTGTACCTTTTATTTTAAGCCGTACCCTAAAATGTCTTTTGTTTCTTTTATCTTTTCTTGAAGCTTTAATTATCATATTTAATCACCTATTTCTTAGCTGCTGACTTTCCAACCTTTCTTCTAATTCTTTCATCACTATACTTAATCCCTTTACCTTTATATGGTTCTGGTAGTCTAACATCTCTAATCCGTGAAGCTAAATCACCAACTGCTTGTTTATGAATACCAACAACAACTATATGTGTTTGATTTTTATCCACTTCAATCTTCGTATCTTTATTAGGAGGCTCAATCTCAACCTGATGACTATAACCTATTTGTAAAACTAGCTTTGAACCTTGCAACTGGGCACGATAGCCAACACCAACAATATCTAATTCTTTTTTAAATCCTTGGGTAACACCTACTATCATGTTATGAAGCATAGCTCTAGACATTCCATGCAAACTCTTTACTAGCTTTTCATTGCTTATTCGGCTTAATACTAATTTTTTATCTTCCTTAGCAATTTTTATTTCTTTTCTAAAAATAGTTTCAAGCTCACCCTTAGGTCCTTTTACCTTCACTACTTGTCCACTTGGCGAATCAGTAATTATTGCCTCGACCTTCTCTGGCAGCTCAACTGGATTTTTACCTACTCTTGACATTTCTATTCCTTCTCTCCGATTCTACCTATTTCACAAATATCCCTATTAACCCTACCAAACTTGACAAAGAACTTCTCCACCAATACCTTCTTTTCTAGCTTGGCGATCAGTTATTAGTCCTTTACTAGTACTAATAATAGAAACACCTAAACCATCTAAAACTCTTGGTGCTTCTTTAGATTTTGTATAAACTCTCAATCCTTGTTTTGATATTTTCTTAATCCCAGTAATTACTTTCTCACCACGAGGCCCATACTTTAATGTAATTTTTAGTTTCTTCATTATTGAATCAGTTCCAACAATTTCATAAGATGAAATATATCCTTCTTTTTTTAAGACTTCTGCAACTCTGACTTTTAGTTTTGAAGAGGGCATCTCTACAGTCTCATGCATAACATTAACTGCATTTCTAACTCTTGTTAACATATCACTTATATTATCTGTATTTGCCATAATTTTCCCTTACTCCTACCAACTTGCTTTCACAACACCTGGAAGAAGTCCTAAGTGTGCCATACTTCTTAAACAAAGCCGACAAAGACCAAAATCTCTATAATAACCTCTTGAACGTCCACACTTTCTACAACGATTGTGTAATTTTACTCTAGGATATTTGCCTTTTGCCGCTAGGATCCTTTTCGCCCTATCTTTTTCAACCATACAAAGTTTTGCCATTTTCTCTATTACTCCTAGTTTATTTTTTAAATCTTTTTTTCTTACTTATTCCTTAAAAGACAAGCGGGCGACGGGACTCGAACCCGCGACGTCAAGCTTGGGAAGCTTGCATTCTACCACTGAATTACACCCGCTTCCTAAAGAATCAGAAACCAGAGAACCAGTAGCTAGAATTAAATTACTCTCTAAACCTAATCGCCTGACTATTTTACCATTTATACTCATCATTCTCAGCCCTAATTCCTAAATGGCATGCCTAATGCACTTAGCAATACTCTAGCCTCTTCATCTGACTTAGCTGTAGTTACAATTGCTATATCCATACCTCTAACATTATCAAGCTTGTCAAAGTTAATTTCTGGAAAAACTGTTTGTTCTTTTAAACCCAAATTGTAATTACCTTTTCCGTCAAAGCTTTTAGGTGATACTCCTCTAAAATCTCTTAATCTTGGAAGAATAAAGTTAACCAACTTACTAAAGAAATCATACATTCTTTGACCTCTTAAAGTAACCATACATCCAACTGGGCCACCTTGTCTAATTTTATATGTTGCAATTGCTTTTTTTGCTCTTGTGATAACGGGTTTTTGTCCGGTTATTAGTTTCAAATCATTTAAGCCACCATCAAGAAATTTAGAATCTGACATGGCTTCACCCATACCCATATTTACTACAATCTTTTCCAGCTTTGGCACTTGGAAAACATTCGAATATTTAAGCTTTTTCATCAAATCTTGCATTATTTCTTTTTTATATCTTTCTTTTAAATTTTTCTTCATAATAACCACCATTCAATTAAATTTTTATTACTAATCAATTTGTTCTCCACTAACCTTTGAGACTCGTACTTTCTTTCCATCTTTTAGGATCTTATATCCTATTCTTGTAGGCTTCTTTTTATTAGTATCATAAAACATAACTTTAGATACAAAAATAGGTGCTTCTTTTTCTATAATTTCACCGGCTTGCCCAAGTCCTCTACTCTTTTTATGTTTTTTAATAATATTCATACCTTCTACAATTACTTTTCCTTTTTTAGGAAAAGCTGCAAGGATTTTACCTGTTTTCCCCTTATCTTTACCTGAAATTACCATTACAGTATCACCACGTTTAACATGCAGTTGAGTCTTGGGATTAGTTACCCCAGGCTTTACAAAAGCTCTTGATACTAAATAATATCCGTCTTTTGTAGGACGTTGTTTTATTGGCGCATCTGTAAAAATGATTTTTTTTGATTTATTTTTATTATTTATTTTTATATATTGCTCACTCATGATTTATTTTTAATCCTCTTATTTTTATCAAATTTAAAACTAATAACCTAAATAACCTCCGGAGCTAAAGAAACTATTTTCATAAACTGCTTTTCTCTTAACTCTCTAGCAACTGGTCCAAAAACTCTTGTTCCTCTTGGATTATTTTGCTTGTCTAATATTACAACAGCATTTTCATCAAATCTAATTTTGCTACCATCATTTCTACTCAGAGTTTTTTTAGTTCTAACAATTACACAGCGTACAATTTCATGCTCTTTCACTATCATGTTTGGCAAAGCCTTCTTAACAACACCAATAACAAGATCACCGACTCCTGCATACCGAGAATTACCACCCTTTAAAACCCTAATGCATCTGATTAGTTTTGCACCTGTATTATCGGCTACTTCTAAATTTGATTCTTGCTGTATCATCTATTTCTATTCCTTATTATTACTAATCTTAATCAGCCTTTGCTACTACCTCTTTAAGCATCCATTTCTTTGTTTTGCTTATAGGTTTATGTTCTACAATTTCCACAATATCACCTACGTTGCATTGGTTAGCTTCATCATGTGCTTTAAACTTTTTTGTTTTTATAACTGTCTTTTTATATTTTGGATGGGAGCTTCTATTCTCAATTTCAATTACAACGGTTTTATCCATTTTATTGCTAACGACTTTCCCTCTTAAAATTTTCTTTGGCATATTTATTTCCCTTTATAATCTCTGCTTATACTTCCTCTTTTTTCTTTTTACTACTTACTTTCTTTTCTTTTTTCTTAGCTGAGTCTTTGACTTCTTTTTTTGCAGGCTTTTTCTCTACTTTAGACTCATCAGGCTCACTGTTTAGTTTTTGAGTCTGTATAGTTAAAAGTCTTGCAATTTCCTTGCGTTGTTTGGAAATAAGCGAGGAATCTTCTAATTGTCTTGCAGTAAATTTCATGCGCAAATTTACAAGCTCAAGACGAGATTTATCAATCTGCTCATTAAGCTCATCCAGTGATAGTTCTCTCATTTCAACAAGTTTCATTTATCTTTTCCTTCTTTAAACAACTTTCTATCCTTTAACATGTTCCTGCTTTTCTATAATACGGCACTTAATTGGTAATTTATCTGAGGCTAATTTTAGTGACTCAAATGCAAGTTCTCTTGGCACACCTGTCATTTCAAATATAATTCTCCCTGGTCTGACAACACTAACCCAAAATTCTGGATTTCCTTTACCTGAACCCATTCTTACTTCAGCCGGTTTTTTTGTAACTGGCTTATCTGGATAAATCATAATCCAAATTTTTCCACCACGCTTGATACTTCGAACCATTGCTTTTCTTGCAGCTTCTAATTGCTTTGAAGAAACCCATGCTGGTTGTAAAGATTGGAGTCCATACTCCCCATGATGTAATTTAACTCCACGAGATTCTTTCCCGGTCATTCTCCCGCGCATTTGCTTTCTAAATTTTGATTGCCTTGGAACTAACATAAATAAATCCTATCTTCTTTTTCGTCTTCTCCTACCATCTTGTCCATTTTCTTCTGTTACATCTTCACTTGAAACTACTTTCATATTTCTTTGAACCATTTCACCAGGTGGAACAATTCCTCTATAAATCCAAACCTTAACACCGATTATTCCAAAAATTGTTTTTGCAGTTGCAAAGCCATAGTCAATATCAGCTCTCAATGTATGTAGTGGAATTGCACCATCCCGTAGCCATTCTGTTCTTGCAATATCATTTCCACCCAAACGACCAGAAACCATAATTTTAATACCCTTAGCTCCTGCCCGCATGGCTCTTTGCATTGCTTGCTTCATTGCCTTACGAAATGCAACTCTTCTTTCTAACTGCTGAGCAACAGCCTCACTAGTTAGTTGGGAATCCAAGTCTGCTTTAGACACTTCAATAACATTAACCTGAACAACAACATCTTTTCTATGAATTAGCTCCAAGACTTGATTTCTTAAAACTTCTAGACCTTGCCCACCTTTACCTACTACAATACCTGGCCTTACCGAATGAACATTAATTTGTATTAGTTGAGCTTTTCTCCAAATCTCAATCTTGCTGATTCCTGCATTATATAGTTTTCTTTTTATATGTTCTCTGATTAGTCTATCTTCTAGAACCAAGTCCGCATAATACTTTGGTGGAGCATACCATTGAGAGTCCCACGTTAGAATAACTCCCAATCTAAAACCTTTTGGATGTGTTTTCTGCCCCATCTTATTCTCCCTCTTTACCTTTCTTATTCTTTACAATCTTTTTTTCTTTTGTTTTTTTAGCCTTTACATCTTTCTCTTTCTTTGCCTTGTCTTTAACCTTAGACTTCTCTTCTTCTCCATGCTTATGCTCAGAAGGATGATCATGTCCATGCTCACATTCAGGACCATGAACATGTGACTCTGCTTTTACTTTATTTTTTGTTTGTTTTGGAGTCTCGGCAATTTGCTCATTTCCAAGATCTAAGCCAATCCCGACTTCAATCGTTATATGACTAGTTTTTTTCAATATAGGAAAACCTCTCCCTCTAGACATTGCTCTCCAACGTTTTAAGGTAGTTGATTGGTCTACATATGCTTTTGTAATCTTTAAATCTGCCGGGTTTAAATTTTCATTTTCTTTTGCATTTGCTATGGCTGATTTTAAAATCTTCTCAACAACACGACTTGCAGCATATGGCATAAATTTTAAAACTGTTTGTGCTTCACTGGTACGTTTTCCACGAACAACATTTATTACCCGCCTTAATTTTCGGGGTGACATTCTTATATTTTTTGCAATTGCTTTTGCCATAAACGTTTCAAGTCCTTACATTATTTATTTCCCTGCAGGTGCTGGAGCTGCAGCCTCGGTTTTCTTAGCAACCCCAGAGTGTGCCCTAAAAAACCTACTCATTGAAAATTCACCCAGCCTATGCCCAATCATCTGTTCTGTAACATAAACTGGTACAAATTTTTTGCCATTATGAACAGCTATTGTGTGTCCAATCATTTCTGGAGTTATCATGGAAGCACGTTTCCATGTTTTAATAACTTGTTTTTTTCCTAGCTTATTCATCTCACTTATTTTTTTCATTAGCGATGGATGAACATAAGGTCCTTTTTTTAGAGATCTACCCATAGTTTATTTCTTTCTCCTCGATACAATATATTTATCTGACAATTTTGGTTTTCTTGTTTTTAGACCCATAGCTGGCTTACCCCATGGAGTCTTTGGCTGCCCACCAATAGGTGACTTACCTTCTCCACCACCATGAGGATGATCTACAGGATTCATGACTGATCCACGTACTGTTGGTCTAATGCCAAGATATCTCTTACGTCCTGCTTTACCTAAGCTCATATTCATATAATCTATGTTTCCGAGCTGTCCCAATGTGGCTTTACAATTAATATTTACTCTTCGCATTTCACCAGATGGCAATCTTAGGGTGGCTAACTCACCTTCTTTTGCTAAGAACTGACAAGCTGCTCCTGCTGCTCTACCTAACTGTCCACCAGCTCCTGGCTTTAGTTCTACATTATGAACAAACTCACCAACCGTAATGTTTTTTAGTGGTAAACAGTTGCCCATTTTTTGTTCAACACTATCACCAGAAAGAATCACATCATTTACTTTTAAATTATTAGGAGCCAAGATATAACGTTTTTCCCCATCTGCATATTGTAAGAGAGCTATTCTACAATTTCTATTTGGATCATATTCGATTGCAATAACTTTTGAAGGTACATTATCTTTATCTCTCTTAAAATCAATAACTCTATATCTTTTTTTATGCCCACCACCTCTATGTCTTGTTGTAATTCTGCCTTGATTATTTCTACCAGCAACACTCTTATAAGATTTTAATAGACTTTTTTCTGGTTTAGTTTTTGTTATTTCATCAGAAACCAAAAAGTTCATTCCTCTTTGTCCTGGTGTTAATGGTCTTCTTTCTTTTACTGGCATAATTTAACTTCCTGTTTTCTTTCTTATAATATCCTTACATTCCTATGATGCTTCCGGGAAGAATTCTATTCTTTGTCCCTCAATAGTTACCACTGCTTTTTTATGATCAATAGGCAACTTAAAGCCACCTTTTGTTCTCTTCTTATGTCCCATCAATTTTATAATATTTACTGACAACACTTTTCTATTTGGGAAGACCGCTTCAATGGCAGCTTTAACACTTGTTTTTGTAGCACTTCTTGCGACTTTAAAAGTATATTTATTTTGCTGACTTAAAGCAGTACTTTTTTCAGTTATAACTGGTTCTAAAATAACATTTGCTGCATTGTTTTTCATATACTTATGCCTTCAATTCTCTAGACCTTCTTACCTACTTTACTTAAGAACTTTGAGAATCTTTTCTCAAGTTCACTTAAAGCAGTTTTTGTCATAATCACGGTATTAGCCTTTAGAATTTCATGGACTCCTACATATTTGTGTTCTTTTAAAAGAACTCCTTGCAAATTACCAGAAGCTTGTTTTATTTGTACAACCTTAGGTTCATTTGAATCATAAATAATTAATAAAGGATAATTAGTTAACCCTGCCGCTTCTATGGTACCTATAAAGTTTTTTGTCTTTCCATCTTTAATTTCTGGAAGCTCATTCAATACAACAATCTGTTCAGACTTTGATACTAGTGCTTGTGCTATAGCAAGATTTCTTGCTTTTTGAGGAATATTAAATTTAAAACTTCTTGGCTTTGGTCCAAAGGTTATTCCACCACCAACCCATAAAGGAGATCTGGATGAACCAGCTCTGGCCCTTCCTGTTCCTTTCTGTTTCCACGGTTTTTTACCACCACCTCTAACTTCACTCTTTGTTTTAGTAGAAGCAGTACCTGCTCTTTGGTTACTGAGTTGTCTTAAAACTGATAAATGTAATAAATGGGAATTTGGTTCTAATTTAGAGAGTTCTCCAGAAGGTTTAAATTCTTCTTTTTTAATATCTGAATATTGTGCATTTGCTTTTGACATTTTTTTCTTTGTTTTTGTATTCTTAATTTTGCAATCATATTTTAAAGATGCAAGGGTTAATTCTAACGGCCTATTGTAATTTGGTCAACGTCTAATTTATTGAACTAAATAGTATATCAACCCCCTTTATTATTATGACCACTAGGACTTATCTTTGTTTTACAACTGTTGTAATTGGTAGAGACGGTGTGATACTTGTTGTTTAGCTTTAGAAAGCTCCTGCCAAAGGCAAGGCTTGCCAAGGGCAGCAAGATTGTCTTGAGCACAAACTGATGTAACAACATAAAACGTTTTATATAGGGTTTATCCGATTTATTCAGCAACCCTGTTCTTCTGAAAAGCGTTATAGATAGAAGCTCAAGCTTGTCTTGAGCATATAATGAATCTCATGCGAGCATTATTTATAAATCCAGGAGGAATAGGTGATCAGATATTATTATTACCCACGGTAAAGCTTTTAAAAGAAAGATTTCCTGATTTACAAATTGACTTAATAACTGAGCCAAGAAGCAGTTGCATTGCTGAGCTTACTCCTCTTTACAGAAAAGTTAAGGAGTTTGACTTTAAAGATATTAACCCAAATCCATTTAAGCTTAGAGAAATTATAAGAGAAAGAGCTTATAAATACTTAATTTCAACTGGTTCTTCTTTAAAAGCAAATGCCGTGGCTTTTCTCGGGAATGCTGAATTTAAAATGGGTTTCTCTTCTGGTATCCTAAGTAGCTTATTTTTAACAGCTTCTGTAAAGCTCAACAAAAAACAATATGCTGCCAATATGTTTGCAGAGTTACTTACACCAATAATGCCTAATATTGAGCAAGTATCTAAGGAACAGAACTTAATTCCTGAAATTAAATTAAATCCTAAAACAATTGAATGGGTTAAAGAAACCTTGAATCCAAGGATTAAAGAACGCTTTCATGCAAAAAAAATTTTCATTCATCCTGGAGTTAGTAAACTGAGTATTAAGAAAAACATATTAAAAAGTTGGGCTCCAAAGAGTTGGGCAATTTTAATTGAAAGGCTTATTGAAGATCAAAATAATACTGTAATTTTACTCGGTGGAAAGGATGACATAGAAACAATTAGTGAGATTCATAACCGA
>JAHFBD010000183.1 GCA_023250175.1 Candidatus Melainabacteria bacterium | reverse complement strand
GGTTTTATGCAGGACCAAACATGGATTTAGTTTCTGATGAAAGCCAGGCTTTAACTATCACTATTAAAGAAGGTCAAGTAGTTGAAGATATAAATATTCTTACTAATGATACGCTAGTTACAACTAGCAGCAGTGGTGGCTCAGGAAATGTAAATGAAGTTGAACCAAATGATTCTGTCAGCAAAGCCCAATCTGTCATTCCTCCGGTAGCAATTTCTGGAAATGCTGCAAAATCAGATGATGGCTCAATAGAGCTAGCATCTCAAGACGGACAATCTCTGGTAATTAGTGATTTATTTAAATTTACTGTTGGAGGAACATCTACTATAAATGCACTACTTACAATAGAGAATCCAGATGCTGATTTAGACCTTGCATTATTTAATGGCGATGCTACTGATATTATTGAATCCTCTAGCCAGCTTGGCAGTGCTAATGAATTAATTAGTCTTAAACTAAACCCTGGAAACTATATTTTAGGAATAGGTGCGTTTAAAGGTTCTACTAAGTATAAATTAGAAATTACGCTTGGAGGGGCTCCTTCTCTAGAACTATCTGGTCCTGATTCTATTATTCTTATACCAAGTGGTAACAATAATATATCTATAAAAGCTCAAGGCTCTAATTTTAAAAAGAAAACAAAATGTACTGCTAAAGACAATAGTAAAGGTACTTTAATGCTAACACCAAAGTCATTTAATCTTGGTTCAGGTAGTCCCAAGAAATCTATTAGAGTTAAAGTAAATCCTGCTGCCATCCCTGGCTTATTAGAAACAAATGAAGAAAAAACATTTACTATTGATGTTACCTGTACAAACAAAGCAAGCGATCAAAAAGACATAACTATATTCCCATCTCTTGACACAACAATATCAAGCAAGAAAAATTGGCAAATCATCAAAAGAATCAGGAATTAGCTAGCCCAATCATAAAAACATTATCTTCATAAGATATGCCAAGCCCAAGCAAAGAAAATCCTATTCAAAAAATAACATTAAGCAACGGCATAAAAATAGTTGCTGAAGAAATACCAGAACACTTATCCTGCGCACTAAGTATCTGGATAAATGTTGGTTCAGCAGATGAAAATGAAAATAATAATGGAACATCTCATTTTATTGAGCATATAGTTTTTAAAGGTACAAAAACAAGGTCCGCTCTGGACATTGCTGAACAAAGTGAGGATGTAGGAGCTAATTTAAATGCTTTTACAGACAGAGAACATACATGCTATCACACTAGAGTTTTAAGTGAATATGCTTTAGTTACTCATGAATTATTTTTAGATATGCTATTTAACCCTAAGCTGGATGAAAAAGATTTTGAGCTTGAAAAACAAGTTATCCTGGAAGAAATAAAGATGTACAAAGATACACCAGAAGACCTTGTTCAGGAAATGTTATATCAAGCAATCTGGCAAAAGCAAACCATGGGACAGCCAATTACAGGTACAACTGAGTCAATTACAAAACTAAAAAGATCATCAGTTGAAAAGTTCTTAAAAGAGTTTTATACACCAGATAACATGGTCATATCAATTGCTGGAAAATTTGATTTGGAAAAGATGGTAGAAAAGACAGAGCAACTTACCTCACACATAACAACAAAAACAAAGAAAAAAGAATTACCCTCTTTATTAATAACACCAAGTATTTCTGTTGAAGATAAAGAAATAGAACAAGCTCACCTTAGTTTTGCAACCAAAGGAACTTCTGTTTATGAAGAAGAAAGATATACACTAGCTGTAATTGACATCGCTCTTGGTGGCGGGATGAGTTCAAGATTATTTCAAGAAATCAGGGAAAAAAGAGGATTAGTTTATGCTATATCTTCTTATTACCACACAAATAAGCTGGGAGGATTATTTGGTATTTATGCTGGTACTGCCCCAAAAGACACAAATCAAGTAATAGATTTAATCTTAAAAGAATTAAAGGATATAAAAACGAATGGTTTAAAACCCGCCGAGCTTGAAAGAGCAAAAATGCAACTACGTACAAGCTTATTTTTAGAACTTGAATCATCAAAGGTTAGGGCATTTAGAAATGCCTTATATGACCTATACTATGACAAATTTATAACTCACGAAGAGGTCAATAAATCAATTCAATCCATTACAAATGAAAGAGTAATAAAACTAGCTACAGATATTCTTGATGAAAAGTATTTTGCTCTTACTGTTGTTGGTCCTAAAGACGAAATGCCAAAAAGTTTTAAACTAACCCTTTAACATAAAAAAAAGAGCACATTTAATATGTGCTCTCTCGTTAAATAACTAGACTTATAAAAACCTAAGCTATTGCTAGGTTATATGCTTCAGATCTATTGTCTTCTTCTTTACGCAACTCTTGCATAGCTACAAATGGTGCCCATGTTGCTAATGCTGTTTGCATCACTAACTCTCTTTCTAATGAAGGCATTCTTTCACTAGCACCTACAGTTTCATTTAAAGCTGGCAATTGCTTTACTGTGGTAAGTTGAGAAACTTTAGGAAGTGGGGCAGTATCTAAATCTGTTTTTATTGGATTATAGAATTTTCTTTGTGGTATTGCTAATGTTACTGGGCTTATCATTTTTCTTCTCCCGGTTTTCTTCTTACGTGGGATTATTGTCCTACATGACTATCTAATAGTCAATAGATAGTAACAAATATTGTTTTATGATAACAGGGCTTTAAACTTAGTTTAACCTTGTTTTAACCAAAGAAAGACATAGCATACTTTGTTTTTAGCTACCGCCGGTTTTTTCGCTACACTCCCAAAACCAGCTTTCCAGAGGGCTTCCAATCTGCCATTGATAATACCTTACAGATTTCACTGAATAAATCAGATGAAATCTTATATTATAAGTTCATTTACTTAGAGATATTATGCTAGATAGATAGTAACCACACTTTTACTTCAATAAGTTCACTAACTTAATAACGGTATCTTTTGCATCTCCAAATAACATCATTGTCTTTGGTAGCAAAAACAATTCATTTTCAATTCCAGCAAATCCTGGGGCCATGGACCGTTTTAAGAAAATTACAGTTTTAGCTTTTTCTACCTCCAGAATAGGCATTCCATATATTGGACTTTTTGAATTGTTTTTTGCTGCTGGATTTGTAACATCATTTGCTCCAATAACAAGAGCTACATCAGCCCTTTCAAACTCTGAATTAATTTGCTCCATTTCATATAATTTTTCATAAGGAACATTTGCTTCAGCAAGCAAGATATTCATATGTCCAGGCATTCGTCCTGCTACAGGATGAATAGCATATTTAACAGCTACTCCTTTTTTTTCTAATAAATCTGCCAGTTCTCTTACATTGTGCTGAGCTTGAGCCACTGCAAGACCATATCCAGGAACAATTATTACTAAACTTGCACTTTCTAAGACAATTGTTGCATCTTCTGGTGCATATCCCTGTACATTTACTGTTCTTGTTTCAGGACCAGAAGAATCTACCTTACCAAATGCACCAAACATAACATTTGTCAAAGAACGATTCATTGCTTTACACATGATTTGAGTAAGAATAATTCCAGATGCACCAACAAGTGAACCCGTAATTATTAAACAATAGTTTGATAAGACAAAACCTACAGCACAACCTGCCATCCCAGAATAAGAATTTAAAAGACATATCACTACGGGCATATCAGCTCCGCCAACTGGTAAAACAAGTAAAATTCCAAGAATAAAAGAAATCAAAACTATAACAGAAAACCACACATAGCTTTCAGGGTGACTACATAACAATATGCTCCCACCAACTATTACAAAAAATTGAACTAAGTTTATTGTTTTTTGAAATGGGTATGTAATCGGGCGTCCGCTTACTATTCCTTCTAATTTGCCATAAGCAACAATACTGCCTGAAAAGGTTATAGCACCAATAATTATTGTCAAAATAATGGTTACCGTATCATATAAAGATAAGGTCGGGTAAAGCCTTGCATACTCTGCAATACCAACCAATGTCGATGCCAAGCCACCATATCCATTTAAAAGCCCCACCATTTGTGGCATCTGAGTCATCTTTACCGTGACAGAAAGAAATCCACCAATAGCTGAACCAATAACCAAACCAATAATAATAAACTGATAGCCTATAACATTTTTTTCAAACAATGTTGCACAAACTGCAATTAGCATTCCAAGAGCAGAGTACAGATTCCCTCTCCTAGCAGATTTCGGAGCACTCATCATCTTTAAACCAATAATAAAAAGTACTGCTGAAATCAAATAAGAAAGATTAATTATATTCTCACACATGAAAAACTATCCTGCTATTTCTTTTTAAACATCTTCAGCATTCTGTCAGTGACAGCATAGCCACCTACTACATTAATAGTTGCAAAAATAACTGCTAAACAGCCTAGGATAGTAGTTAGATTTATATTATTTGTACCTGAAGCAATTAATGCACCCACAACAGTAATTCCAGAAATTGCATTCGAACCCGACATTAATGGTGTATGCAGTGTAGGTGGCACTTTTGAAATGACTTCAAACCCTACAAAAATAGCAAGAATAAAAATATACATTGCAATTAAAAGCTCTCCAAATGTCATGTTCCTGCTCCTACCAATAATTGCTTAACACTATCTTGTAATATAACACCTTTATGAGTAACTAAAGCACCTTTATTAATTTCATCATTTAAATCAAAATTAAGCTCATTATTTTTAGCAAAATGGAAAACAACACTTTCCATATTT
>JAHFBD010000182.1 GCA_023250175.1 Candidatus Melainabacteria bacterium | reverse complement strand
CCTTAGAATCTATTTCAAATGCAGAGATATTGGGATCATAAATACTCACAAAATTTACAACTGCATGAAGTCTATTGTTTTTTTTATATTGAAAAAATCTATTTGCTCTTATATAAAAAAGATTGAAAAAGAAAAAGCTTAAACTACTATGTAAATTAAAGAAATAATCTACTTTGTTTTTCTCTAAATTAATCTCATTAGCAATCTTTGCTTTGTTTTTTTTATCAAAACTCCAGACTCGATCAAGATAAGGACAATAGTTCTCTAAAATCGGGGCAACATTAGAGGATGTAAGATACTCAACACTTGCATATTTATGCTTCTTTTTTAAAAACTTAGCTAACGGTAGTGTATGAACGACGTCACCAATACCACCCAAACGACATAAGAGAATTCGAGTTACCTCTTCCTGACTATCTTTCAACTTTCACCTTATCAGGATTTTTAACACCGTTATTTTTTTTAGACTCTGTTTTATTTTTTAATTCTCCGACTAAAAAGCTCATCTTGCTTCTTAGTTCTTTACCAATAGCTTCTATCGGTAAAGATGCTTCCATTCTTCTCGTTGCTTTAAAACTTGGTTGACCTGCCTGATTTTCTAAAATCCATTCTTTAGCAAATTGCCCTGCTTGTATTTCTTTTAAAACTTCTTTCATCCGGGTTTTCACATCGTCATTAATTATTCTTGGACCACGAGTATAATCACCATACTCAGCAGTATTTGAAATAGAGTCTCTCGTCTTTGCAAGTCCACCTTCATAAATCAAATCAACAATTAGCTTTACTTCATGCAAGCACTCAAAGTATGCCATCTCTGGTTGATAACCAGCTTCCACAAGCGTTTCATAACCTGCTTTAATTAAGCTAGTTAATCCACCACACAATACAGCCTGCTCACCAAACAAATCTGTTTCTGTTTCTTCCCTAAAAGTAGTTTCAAAGATTCCTGCCCGAGCTGACCCGATACCTTTTGCATAAGACAAAGCATAATCCTTTGCCATTCCAGAATTGTTTTGATATACAGCAATTAAACTTGGTATTCCATGTCCCATTTCATAAGTAGCTCTTAATCTATGTCCAGGACCTTTTGGCGCAACCATAATAACATCAATATCTTTGGGCGGTACTATCTGACCAAAATGTAAACTAAATCCATGAGCAACCATTAGAATTTTATTTTTAGTTAAATTTTGTTTTACTTCATTTTCATATACCTGCTTATGTTTTTCATCAGGCAAAAGAATCATAATTACATCAGCAATTTTTGAAGCTTCCTTTACAGATAAAACTTCAAGCCCAGAATCTTCTGCTTTTTTTACACTTTGAGAACCTTCATATAAACCAACAACTACTCTTTTTACCCCAGAATCCCGCAAATTCAACGCATGTGCATGACCCTGGCTACCATAACCAATAATTGCAACTGTTTTACTCTTTATTAAACTAAAATCTGCATCATTTTCATAATATATCTTAGACATTTGTATAACCACCCCTTTAAATAACTAACAAACACTAATAATAACAGGAAATAAAATAACCAGCAATTAATTTCTACCTACCGCCGGTTTTTTCGCATTGCTCCCAAAACCGGCTTTCCATAGTGCTTACAATCTGCCAATTATAACAATCTACAGATTTTGCCAAATAAATCGGCAAAATCTTACTATATAAATAGTTTTCTACAAGGTTTCAACCAATCTAGATAGTAACGAACAAGATTAAATAAAGTAGATATTTTTTCCCATAAATTTCAACTCTCTAGTTTCCAATTCTCTGGTTTCTACCCCCTACTAGGGCTACCCTAAATACCCCAAACAATTAGTTGAGTTTATAAGATACCCAACAAGGGCAAAAGAAATTCAGAAGTATGTGTATAAAAGAAATTAAAGAAGATTTAATAGCTGAAGCTGAACTGCTTGTTTATCAAATAAAAGCAGCTCAATTAGATTCAAATTATGAAGCAATAAACAGCAAAGCTGATTCATTAACAAATATATGTAGAAAGTTAGAGTTGATTAGACAAGAAGAAGAACGATTATTAAAGGAATTTGATTTTTAAATGAATACAAGATTAGATAACATTAGAACCCAGATTGATTTATTAAAAGAACGACTAGATAACCTTGATAGAGTTCTTAATATACAAGAAGGCGTATTGAATTCATTAAATGAAAACACCAAGTTTTTATACAAGGAAGCTTTAGTATTTAATAATTCCAATAATTCTGTTCATGAAATTATGAAAAAAGCATTTTCTAGTAAAAAGCTACCAAAGATCCTGTTTAAGGGAATTTGATTTTGGGCCATAAGTCGGCCTATGTTAATTATCTTGATATGGTTTGATTTATATAAAACAAGTTAAAGACTCAAACAAATAAGAACTATTACAAATTATGTAAAAATAAGATTTATTATTCTTGACAAGTTATCTAAAGTCAGCGACTCTATATTAGGAGAAGTAAATTTTGACTGTGGATTAAAATTTTTTCAGTAGTGTGGGTATTAAAGAAAACCTAAAAAAAATTAAGGAACAAATAGGTAATCACAAGGTCAAGATTATTGCTGTAACCAAATATGCAACTCAGGAACAAATCGCTGAAGCATATAAATTAGACATCTGTGACTTTGGTGAAAGTTACATACAAGATGCGATTCCTAAACTAAACAGATTCACTCAAGAAGAGAACCCTGAAAAAAAAATTAGATGGCATTTTATAGGTAGACTACAAAATAATAAGGTAAGGTTTGCTATAGAAAATTTTCACCTTATCCATTCTGTAAGCTCTGTTGAGTTAGCAAACTTAATAAGTAAAACTGCCGCTAATAGAGGAATTACACAAAGCGTTCTGCTTCAAGTGAATATATCACAAGAAGCATCTAAAGCAGGTTTAAGCTCTTTTGAATTGAATAGTTCATTTGAAGACATAATAAAATTACCAAATATAGATGTAAAAGGGCTAATGACCATTGCACCAAAAACAGCTGACATAAATATAATCAAAGACTGCTTTAACAAGCTCTATGTCTTAAAAGAGGAACTAAATAAAAAGTACATGGCGAATTTAAAAGAACTTTCAATGGGAATGACAAATGACTACAAAGAAGCTATTGAATGTAAGGCTACAATGATACGAATTGGGAAAGGAATTTTTAATGAGTAGGGAGGGTAAAAATTTGAAACTGGTAGAGCATTTCAGAAAAATGTGGTACGGTGGCAAGGATAACGAAGAAGATATATACAATTCAAACGATTTTGACGGCTTATGGAAAATCGAGGAACAAGAAGAAGCATCTATAAATCACTTAGGTAAGAAGGAAAAAAATTACAATTACCCTCAATCATATAAGGAGAGAACAAACGTGATAGAACATCCAACCCTAACCCCACAAAGTGAAGTCGTTGTAATAGAACCAAGATCATTTGACGAAGCATTGGAAATAATAGAAGAACTGCGATGCAGAAGATCAATTGTTTTAAATTTACAATACCTAGACAGTGATCAGTCTCAAAGAGTCGTTGACTTTTTATCCGGAGCAACACATGCACTCGATGGACATCAGCAAAGAATTGGGCAAGGAGTATTTATCTTCGCCCCGAGCAATTTCACGATTAATACCGAGTCTCAAGAAGCAAGAGCATTGAAGGATGCTTTCTGGAGCCGCAATAAAGATAAAGAAAAGGAAAAAGAGCAACCGTCCTATGAATATGCTCAGCCAATAAAAAAGAGTTCAATATTTTAATTTGTTAGAAATTAAAATATTGCTAGAATAAACTACGTGTTACAGAGTAAGAAGTTTTATATTACATCACCTTTATATTATGTAAATGACTTGCCACATATTGGCAGTGCTTACACTACTATTTGTTGTGATTGCATAGCACGATACAAAAAATTGCGTGGTTTTAACACTTGTTTCTTAACAGGAACAGATGAGCATGGACAAAAGATATTTAAATCAGCCCAGGCTAAAAACATGCTCCCACAAGAACACTGTGACCATATAAGCAACAAATTTCAAGAACTCTGGCAATTGTTAAACATCCAATATGAGCAATTCTCGCGAACCACATCAAAACAACATGAGGTAATTGTACAAGAATTTTTTAATCGGGTTTATAAAAATGGTGACATTTATGAGGCTGACTATGAAGGGCTTTACTGTGAAGCATGCGAGGATTTTAAATTAGAAAAGGATTTAATAGAAAATGAGATTTGCCCTATTCACAAACAAAAAGTACAAGAATACAAAGAAACAAATTATTTTTTTGCTCTCTCAAAATACCAGGAAAAACTTGTTCAACATTTTGAGCAAAACCCAAACTTCATTCAGCCCATATTTAGAAAAAATGAAGTCCTTGGTTGGGTAAAAGAAGGACTGAAAGATTTTCCTATTTCAAGACGTTCTGTTAGTTGGGGAATACCATTACCTTCTGATCCAAAACAAACAATTTATGTCTGGTTTGATGCCTTGGTGGGCTATCTATCCGGCTTACTTAATGCTAATGAAGAACCAAACCTTGGGACTGCACTGAAAAACTACTGGCCATGCAATATCCACATTATTGGCAAAGACATCTTACGATTCCATGCAGTGTATTGGCCTTGCATGTTAATGTCTGCAAATTTACCATTACCAGAAAAAGTGTTTGGGCATGGTTTTCTCACAAAAGATGGGGAAAAAATGGGGAAAACAACTGGAAACATAATCGACCCATATGAGCTAATAAAAGATTTTAGTGCTGATGCTGTAC